>JANLQY010000065.1:0-18060 GCA_031368105.1 Chitinophagaceae bacterium | reverse complement strand
AGATACTCATCAAAATTTATGGATTGGCTCTTACCCTTTGTTTAAAGTAAGCATGCCGGAAACCGCTATAAAAATTTATGGAACCCAGTTGAATAATGAATACAGCCTGGCTGCTTCAAAAATAAGTGTACTGTTTACTGACAGGGAACAAAACTTATGGATTGGAAGTTTCAACGGGCTTTCTATGCTGCCCTGGCAAAACAGGCAAATAAAAAAAATACCACTTACCGATGCTGTTTCAGGAAATACTGTTGAACCTGCAGGCGTGTTTGAACTGCCCGGCACAAAAGATTTATTAATTGCCAATACAAACTCAGGCGGTTTAGTTTATTACGATGCTGCCCAAAATAAAAACAGCACCATCGTTAATCCATTCTTTACATCAGCAGAGCAAAAAAAGATTAGCGCTGTTGTAACTGATAATGAAAAAAATATTTATGCTTCTGATGCTGTGAATTTTTTTAAACTGCAAATTCAGAAAAAAGAATTGTATCCTTTTCTTTTAAAGGACCAGGATGGCAAACCAATTATTAATGCAGGCAGAAATGTTTGCGACAGCAAAGGCAATATTTATATAAGCTCCGTCAACAATGGATTTTATAACTGGGATAAAACAGCAAACAAACTTACACACTACAATAAATGGGATGTAGATAAAACTGCCGCTATAAATGACGATAATGTTTTTTATCCCTGCCTTGTGGATGATAAAGACAATATCTGGTTTACATCCAATTCTTCTGTTTATAAATACACAACTGCTGAAAATAAATTTTATCATCATGCCTTTACCGAAAATAAGAATGTGCCGCAGATAACTGCAGCCAATTATATTACGCAAGACAAAATGGGGCATTACTGGATAAGCACTTTAAACAATGGCCTGTATGAACTGTATTTTGAAAAAGATAAAGAGATATTAAAAAACTATACCATCAACAGCGGTATCGGGCTGCCATCTGATTATATTCTTAATATAAAACCCGACATAAAAGACAGTACGCTATGGATAAGCACCAACCAGGGGTTGCTGAAATTTGACCCGATTGCCAAAAGGGTTTTATCCATTTTTAAAAAACAAAACTTGCTGGAAGATGATCCTGTCAGTTATCCTTTCACCATCACTTCTGCTAATCAATTAGTGCAGTCTTTTTATGGAATGCTTGATATTATTGATTTGAATACTTACCAGTTTAATACCAACAAACCGTCAATCAGTTTTAATGCTGTAAAAGTTTTAAATGAGGATTACCTGCATCAGATTGACTGGCAAAATCCATTGCTTACGCTGGCAGACAATGAAAATTTTATCCAGTTTGAATTTGCCGCCTTACTTTATAACAACAGTAATCAAACACAATATGCTTACTATTTAGAAGGGCTTGAAAACAACTGGATATACACTGACAATAAAAATACAGTTTCCTATTCAGGGCTTAAACCGGGCACTTATATATTTAAAGTGAAAGCCGCCAATAACGATGGCGTATGGGGAAATGAAGCAACATTGAAAATAATTATTACTCCACCTTTTTATCAGCGATGGTGGTTTATTGGCCTGTGCCTGTTTGTTGTTGGTACTACTGTGTATGGCTGGAACCGGTATAGAATTAGCCAGGTAAAAAAAGAAGAAAAACTAAAAGCAACTTTTCAACAGCAGATTGCCATTACAGAAATGAAAGCGCTGAGGGCGCAAATGAATCCTCATTTTATTTTTAATTCTTTAAACAGCATACAAAAATATATTTTAAAGAACGACCAGTTTGCCGCCTCACAATACCTCACCAAATTTTCGAGGCTGATAAGGTTAATATTAGACCACAGTAACCAAAACACTATCTTACTCAGCAGCGAACTTGATTTATTAAAATTGTACATAGAAATGGAAAGTATGAGATTTGATGAAAGGTTTGATTATACAATTACCATAGACAAAAATATAAATGCAGAAACCGTTGCCATACCATCCATGCTTATTCAGCCGTATATTGAAAATGCAATATGGCACGGGCTGCTGCACAAAGAAGAAAAAGGAATGCTTACAGTCTCTTTTTCTCTTGATGAAAAGAACGATTTAAAAGTGATGATTGAAGACAATGGCGTGGGCAGGCAAAAGGCAGCCGAATTAAAAAGCAAACAGGTTTTAAAAAAGAAAAGTTTTGGTATCCAGATAACAGAATACAGGATAAGCATCATAAACCGCACTATGAATATCAATGCCACATCTGAAATTATTGATTTAAAAAATGAACAGCAGCAGGCAGCCGGCACAAGAGTGGTGCTGCATATCCCATTACAAAATATCAATTCAATAAATGACCGATTATGATAAACGCCATTTTAATTGACGATGAAAAAAATGCACTGGAAGTACTGCAAATGCAGCTTACCCAGTTTTGCAAGGAAGTGAATATTGTGGCAACAGCCAATGGTGGATTAAAAGGAATTGAAGCCATAAAAAAATACAATCCTGATTTGGTTTTTCTTGACATTGAGATGCCGCACAAAAACGGCTTTGATGTGCTGACAGAGACCAGTCAGTTTAATTATGATGTGGTGTTTACCACTGCTTACGACCAGTTTGCCATTAAGGCATTTAAGTTTTCAGCAATTGATTATTTATTAAACCCTATTGACATTGTAGAACTGCAGCAGGCTGTGGAAAAAGCAAAACAAAAAAAAGGGAACACTAATCTTGATGAAAAAATAAAACTTCTTTTCAGCCAGTTGCAGCCGCAGCAAAAGCTTACCAATAAAATTGCATTGCCCATTGGAGATGCCATGCAGTTGACAGAGCCGGATGAAATTATCCGCTGCGAAAGCGACAGTAACTACACTCATATTTTTTTAGCCAACGGAAAAAAAATAACACTTGCTAAAACATTGAAGGAAGTGGAAGAAAATATATCAGGCAATCCTTTCTATCGCATTCATCAGTCGCATTTAATAAACATGAATCATGTGAACAAATACATAAAAGGAGACAGCCCTTATGTGGTAATGAAAGACGGAACTCAAATCGCCATCAGCCGGAATAAGAAAGAAGCCTTTATGGAAACCTTCCGTAAAGTTTAAATCTGCACTTTACTAAAAGAATCTGCTGCATACTCAATTCGGGCATCCCAAGTAATTCATAACAGGGAAATTTATAACTCAAACAACTGTTATGAAAAAATCACTCACATTTTTTTCCCTATATCTTTTTCTTTCTGTCAACACAACGGCTCAATATGTAGGCATTGGAACAAATACCCCTGATGCACCTTTGCATATTTCTGCACCCACATTAAATGAAGTGCTGAGGCTCGAAAGCAACAGCCCTTCTATTTCATTTTTTTCGGATGGCCAATTCAGAGGTTATGTGTGGGCAAATGGAGGTACAAGCATGGAGTTGGGCAGTGTTAATAATAGTAACATGCCGGTTACCATTGCACCAAACGGTGTTACAAAATTTAAAATTTTCCCTGATGGGCATACAGGGCTGGGTACAATAAACCCTCAATCTTATTTACATGTTAACAGTGATGTGGATGAAGCACTCCGGTTAGAAAGCAGCAATACTCCTTACCTGAGTTTTTATAACTCAATAACACAACAGGGATTTATCAGTGGTGATAACGGTCTTAAATTAGGTGCCAATGTTGGTGAGAACAAATCTCTTCGCCTGTATGCCGGCGTGCAGGAAAAAATAACAGTGTTAAGCAATGGCAATGTTGGCATTTCAAACAGTAACCCATTAGTAAACCTGCATATCAGTTCTGCCAGCAGCGAAGTAGTAAGGGTTCAAGGCCCTACGGCTTACATGACCTTTTATGACAACAATAATTACCTGGGATATTTACAGGCTGCTGGCAACACAATGGCGCTGGCTGCACAAGGCACAAATAAATTAGCATTATACACCGGCTTTGCAGAAAGGCTTACTGTTTCACCAGTCGGCAATATTGGAATCAATCAATCTGCACCAACAACGCTGGATGTAAATGGCTACACAAGGCTTGGTGGCGAAGCTGAAGGAGCGCCAAAAATAAAAACCAAATTAATTACAGGATACAATACTGCTATTACGGAAGGAGGAGAAGCGGTTATACCAACAGGTTTGGTTTACGACAAAATTATAGGCGTGCAGGTATTAATAGCAGGAAGTAGTGGATTTGTTCCACCAAATTTTACCATTAATTCTGGAATAGAATACCAATATTTTGTAAATGCCAGCAATACAGTAAGCATATTAAACAAAGCTGGCAACAGTTCATTTTTATTAAATTCACCAATCAGAATATTTATCACTTACATAGAATAATTATTAATCTAAAAAACATTTTCAATGAAAAATATATTTATCCTTTTCATCGTCCTTTTTTCAGCAGCACAACTCACTGCACAAAATGTAGGCATTGGCACCAATGCTCCCAATGCTTCTGCACAATTGGATGTAAGCAGCACTTCCAAAGGGATGCTGGTGCCACGTATGACAGCAGCGCAACGCATTGCAATGCCTTCTTTGTCCAATGGCTTACTGGTATTTGATATTGATTCATCGGCGTTTGCTTATTATGTAACCAGCCTCTCTGCCTGGGTATTTTTAAAAGGAGTAAATACTACAGCCAACAACTGGAGTACGGTTGGCAATGCAGGTACCAACGCAGCAAATTTTATCGGCACTACAGATAATAAGGCATTTAAATTTCGTACAAATAATATTCCGTTTGGAGAATTAAACCCAACGAATAACAATATTGATTTTGGAAAAAATGTATTTAAAAACTTTAGTGGTTTAGGCACTGATTTGATTGCCATTGGCGACAGTGCTTTAAGTAACCAGGTAATAAATAATTCCGGTTATTATTTCAATATTGCCATAGGAGCCAAGGCACTTGCAGCAAATACAAATGGCTATGCCAATGTTGGTATAGGATATAATGCTTTACAATTCAATACAACCGGTTCAGAAAATATAGCTATAGGTTATTTAGCCTTACGGGCAAATGACGGACAATATAATACTGCTGTGGGAAATCAGGCATTGCAGTTTAATACAACCGGCGAGGCCAACACAGCACTGAGCCATTTGGCTTTATACAGAAATACTGTTGGCAAAGGCAATACTGCCATTGGCGATTATTCAATGATGGAAAATGTAAGCGGCGAATATAATGTGGCATTGGGCTTTGCTGCATTGAAAAGAAATACCGACAGGAGTGGATTGGTTGCTATTGGAGATAGTGCTTTGTATAATAATGGAGATGGGGCGTCGTTTCCTGAAGAAGGAACACAAAATACCGCCATTGGTACTAAAGCATTGTATGCAAATACAACCGGCTTTAATAATACAGCCAATGGCTCACATTCTCTATATTTCAATACAACCGGCAACTACAACACTGCAAATGGCACAAATTCTTTAGATTCCAATACAACCGGCAGCTTCAACACTGCAAATGGCACAAGTTCTCTCCGTTCCAATACAACCGGCAACTACAACACCGCAAATGGCATAAGTTCTCTATATTCCAATACAACAGGCAGCTACAACACTGCAAATGGCACAAATTCGCTAACCTACAATCAAACCGGCAGCGGCAACACTGCAAATGGCACAAATTCTCTTTTTTCCAATACAACCGGCTACTCAAATGCAGGTATAGGTGTATCTGCTTTATTTAGAAATACAACCGGGTCTAATAATACTGCTATTGGAAAAGAGTCTTTATTTCAAAATATAAATGGCGCTGACAATACCGCTACAGGTGCTTATGCACTTGTAAGTAATAATTCTGGTTATCAAAATACTGCCATAGGTTCTTATGCCATGAGTGGCAATATTGATGGTTATGATAATACAGCTGTAGGCGTAAATACTTTATTCAATTTGCAAAGTGGCAATAGAAATACAGCACTGGGAAGCAGAGTAATGCAGTATAGTACATCGGGGTTTGGAAATACTGCCGTAGGGAGTGATGCATTATCTTCAAATACAGCAAATTTTAATTCCGCCTTTGGTTTAAATAGTTTAACCGGGAATACTACAGGAGCAAATAATTGTGCTTTTGGTTTTAGCACTATGACAAATCCAGCAAACACCGGTTCCAATAATGCAGCATTTGGAGCAAACAGTTTACGGGACAATAATGCCGGCAATGATAATACAGCAATTGGAAATTCTTCATTAATAAATAATCTATCCGGGTTTAGCAATGTTGCAATTGGTACAAATGCTTTAGCAAGCAATACAATCCGCAGTAATCTTGTGGCTGTTGGAGATAGTGCATTATTTTACAACGGGCAAGTTGCATCTTTAGCCAGTCATGGAACTGCAAATACAGCCATTGGCAGCAAGGCTATGTACAATAATTTAATTGGATATGAAAATCTTGCAGTTGGTTTTGAAGCTTTGTATAGTAATGCTGATGGCGCATTTAATGTAGCTATCGGCAATAAGGCATTATGGACAAACACCAGCGGGCTTAATACGGCCGTTGGTTATCATTCATTATGGAATAGCACTGGTGCAAACGAAAACACAGCACTGGGTTATCAAACTTTAGCTAATAATGTTGATGGTTTTGCAAATACAGCACTAGGTAAGAATGCGCTCTTAACAAACACATCTGGCAATTCTAATATAGGCATAGGCAAAAACGCCGATGTTAGTTCAGGCAATCTTACTAATGCCATAGCCATTGGTGCCCTTACAACTGTGTCGCAGAGTAATTCAATAATGCTTGGAACAAATAATAAAGTAGGCATCGGCGGCGTTTCAGCTCCCGCCAGTTATTTAACTGTTACTGCTGCAGATAATACAAATCCACTGACATCATTTACTCAAACGGGTACAGCACCGGCATTAAAAATTAATACTTCATCCACTACGGGTCTGGAATTGCTGAACAGTTCTATAAAAGTTAGCGGTGCAAACAAAATGGCTTTCCAGGTTTCTTCAACAGGAGTCAATTTCATTACCATTCCCAATACCGGCTTTGCCAATGCTGCTACGGATATATTATTTGTGCAACACAAAGCAAATGGTATTAGCGTAAATACGCCGGTTTATATTTTTTGGAACACTGGTATGTCCAGTTGGCAAATCTATACAGAAAGTGGTGCTGCTATTGGCGCAGGCGAAATTTTTAATGTACTTGTATTTAAACAATAAAACAAAAATTTACAGTATGAAGTATTTGATAACAATTTGTTTTGCCGCATTACTATTTTCATGCAGCAGCAATACCAATGAAACAACAGCAGAAAAAAAAGAAACTGCAGCCGTTGTTGATAATAATACGGCCACCACTACCCCGGAAACAAAAAAAGAAACTGCTGTAGTATCTTTTAAAATAAATGGTGCAGATGCCAATACAAAAATGGGTGGCAGCAATGATAATGGCAAACAAATCGGAGTACTGAATATTGAAAACAATTTTCTTACGCTAAATTTTATGGGTGATGACCCAAAATTTCCACACAGAGGTGCACTCAATATATGTGTTGATGGATGGAAAGCAGCGCCTGCCACTTACAGCATGAGTAAAAATTATTTTGCAGGCTTCTCCCGCTATGCAACTGCCAATGGCGGAGGAGAAACTCAATATGGTGCTAACACCAGTTCGTTTGCAAGTGAAAAAGAAAAAAGAAAATTGACAGTAACATTTACAAAAGTAGAAAAAAAGGTGGCTGATTTTGGTGAACAGTGTATAGTGAGCAGAACATTTGCCGCCACACTTACACTAAGCACCGGCTTTACAAATGAAGAAAGCGTTATTGATATTACAGAGGGGAAATTTGACAATGTGAATGTGAGTGCTTATGGTAAAAAGCGGTAAGGCAATACAAATACTAAACTACAATAAGCACTAATATTAGAGAAAGCGGCGAATTGCATTTACACATTAAACCTAAAGTGCATCACATCTCCATTATGTACAATATATTCTTTTCCTTCAATCCGCAACTTTCCATTTTCCCTGCAGGCTGCTTCTGATTTATATTGAAGGAAATCATTGTAAGCAATTACCTCTGCTTTAATAAAACCTTTTTCAAAATCGGTATGTATCACACTTGCTGCCTGTGGCGCTTTCCAGCCCTGATGTATGGTCCATGCCCTAACTTCCTGCACACCTGCAGTAAAGTAAGTGGACAGGTTTAAAAGTTTGTAAGTGGAATGGATCAAACGGTCCAATGCAGGCTCCGTCATTTTATATTCTTCCATAAACATCGCCTTGTCATCGGGGTTGTCAAATTCGGCAATTTGTGCTTCAATGGCATTGGTCATTACAATTACTTGGTTACCTTCATTTTTTACTGCTTCCGTTAATGCATCGCTGAATTTATTCCCGGTGTGCATGCTGGCTTCATCTACATTGGCCACATACAAAATGGGTTTATCAGTCAGTAAAAAAATATCAGCCACTGCTGCTTTATCTTCTTTTGATAACTCTAGCGATAAAATATTTTTTCCTTTTTCCAGATGCAGTTTACATTTTACCAATACCTCCAGTTCTACTTTTGCCTTGGGGTCGAGTTTGGCAATTTTTTCTGTCCGCTGCATCTTTTTTTCTACACTTTCCAGATCTTTCAACTGCAGTTCGGTTTCAATAATTTCTTTATCTCCCACCGGGTTGATAGGGCCTTCATCTCTTAAAATATTCTCATCTTCAAAACAACGGACTACATGAATGATCGCATCCACTTCACGGATATTGGCCAAAAATTTATTACCCAATCCCTCTCCTTTGCTGGCTCCACGAACCAAACCTGCAATGTCCACAATTTCAATTTGCGTAGGCACAATCCTGTTTGGCATCACCAATTCTGCCAGTCTATCCAATCTTGGATCGGGCACATTTACCAGGCCCACATTGGGTTCTATTGTACAAAATCGGTAATTGCTTGCCTGTGCCTTAGCACTATTGCTTACTGCATTAAATAAAGTTGACTTCCCCACATTTGGTAACCCCACAATACCTGCTTGTAATGCCATGATGAATTAAAAATTAAAAATGATCAAATTAAAAATTGACTGCAAAGGTAAGGGATGACAGCAATTTTAAATGTTGAATTTTGAATGATGAATGCACCGAAATAAGTAACTTTCGCTCTTAGCATTTATCATTAATAATTATTAAGACATGGCTTTAAGCAGAATCTGGAGTGCCTTCATCATCATCGCAATTTTTGTAGCCGGTATCAAGTGCATCACTTCATCTGACAGTAAAATGATCTTCAATAAAATGGTGGTGGGCAAAAGTGGCGACACCACTAACACCAGGTTTATTGATAGCGCCAGTCTGCCTGCTGCAGTAGCCATCATTTTACTCACCGGTAAAGACACAAAAATTGGAGAAATAAAATATGCAAAACTGGCCGATGGAAAATTTATTACTTACAAAGAACAAAATGCGAATGGCATTTTAAATACCTGCAGGGATGCAGTGGAAATTTGTATCGGCCTCATCGGCATCATGGCATTGTTTATTGGCTTTATGAGCATTGCTGAAAAAGCAGGCGGCATCAATTTGCTGTCGAGAATCATCGGCCCTTTTTTTACCAAAGTATTTCCAGATGTACCCAAAGGCCACCCGGCATTTGGCCACATGATGCTGAATTTTTCTGCCAACCTTTTAGGATTGGATAATGCTGCCACACCATTCGGCATCAAAACAATGCAGAGCCTTCAGGAAATAAATCCGGATAAAACAACGGCCAGCAATGCACAGATCATGTTCTTATGTTTGCATGCATCAGGGCTTTC
The DNA here is from genome assembly GCA_031368105.1 of Chitinophagaceae bacterium. GTDB lineage: Bacteria > Bacteroidota > Bacteroidia > Chitinophagales > Chitinophagaceae > Ferruginibacter. The sequence continues at coordinate 8,309 of JANLQY010000065.1, read as the reverse complement.
GCTGATACCCGTAAGTGTAATAGCAGTAAGGGCTGCCAACAAAGCAACAGTACCAACAGATATTTTTCTGCCCTGTATGATCGCCACTTTTGCAGCCACCATGGCGGCGCTTTTTATTGTTTCCTTTAAGCAAAAAATAAATTTATTACAGCCGGTGATATTAGCCTGGGTTGGAGGATTGTCTTCAGTGATTGCAGGATTGGTTTGGTATATCACCACCCTCAACAGGGAAGGCATGGAGCAATTTTCCGGCATCTTCAGCAATGCTTTTTTGTTGGTGATTTTTTTGCTGATTATATTGGGAGGATTGTATAAGAAGATAAATGTGTTTGATGCTTTTATTGAAGGAGCTAAAAATGGTTTTGAGACTGCTATAAAAATTATTCCATTTTTAGTAGGTATGCTGGTGGCCATCAGCATGCTACGGAACAGTGGGGTGTTTGATGTGATTATTGATGGGATGAAAAATTTATTCGGGTTGATGGGATTTGATACCCGTTTTGTGGATGCTTTACCAACAGCATTGGTAAGACCCTTGAGTGGCGCAGGTTCCAGGGGCATGATGGTGGATACGATGAGAACTTACGGAGCCAATTCTTTTGCAGGCACATTGAGCTGCATCATGCAGGGATCGTCTGATACCACCTTTTATGTAGTGGCTGTTTATTTTGGAGTGGTGAACATCAAGAACACCCGTTATTCTATTGGCGCCATGTTGCTGGCCGACCTGGTGGGCATTGTTACTTCCATCCTGCTGGCATATTTATTTTTTGGATAACAGCAGCAGTAATCAATAAAACTGTCTTCTTCTTTTTATAATTTTTGCGGCTTTTTTCTTCACCACTTTTTTTGGTGTGGCAAGATCTGCTTGAAGTGTATCATTAGGGCTAATAACTTTATTTGTACCAGTAGCCGGGTCTTCCTCTTCTTCCATCGGTCCGCCATAATCGCCAAATAAACCAGCCATATCTTTTGCATGATATACACCCCGGTTAAATTTATTACTCACTACTATGATGGTGGCTGAATCCTGTATCAGCCTGATAAAAGATGCATTGTTACCATGCCACCATCCATTGTGGTAAATCATTTTTTTGCCATTTGGATAAATATTCATCCGCCATCCCAATCCATAATTTCTAACACCTGGCTTCTCATTACTGTACGGTGCAAATGCTTCGTCTAATGTTTTTTGGGTGAAAATTTTACCACTGCTCAAAGCCCTGTCCCAAATCAAAATATCTCTCGGCGTGGTGTAAATATTTTTATCTCCATACACGGCATCCAGGAAATTGAAAGGCATTATCCTTCCACGCCAATCGTAACTGGGATTTACTTTTTTTATCATGCCCGTATCAAACACAAAAGTATTTTTCATCTGCAAAGGAGTAAAAAACATTTGCTGCAACAACACTGGAAACTTAGTACCACTAAGCTTTTCAAGCAGCAAAGCAAGCAGGGCATAATTAGTGTTGCAATAAGTAAAATGAGTATTGGGCTGTGCAATATTTGTCAGTTCTGTTTTACGGGTAACCAGGTAATTCAGCACATCTTCATTTTGAATGTAGGTCTTTTTATCCCATCCCAATGTTTCCATAAAATAAACATAGTTGGGCAGGCCGCTTCGATGATTTAATAAAGTGCGGATAGTAACACCGGGATAATTAAAAGCAGGAAAATATTTACTCAGCTCATCGTCAAGATTTAGTTTACCATCCTGCCAAAATTTTAAGGTAGCCATGGCAGTGAATATTTTGGATACAGAAGCGATGTGAAAAGGAGTGGTGGCTGTTACGGTATCTTTCCCACCTGCATGGCCGGTGCCACTATATTCTTCAAATACAATATTTCCTTTTTTTGCTACAATAATGCCCCCGTCAAAGCCCCTGTTTTTTAATACTGTGTCGAACCAAGTTTTACACACCGGCCTGTATCTTTCTATTTCTCCATTGCTTATGGCAGACGGTGCAGGCAGTTCAACAATAATAGAATCAGCATTTTTTTTCGTTACCTGTTTAGCCGCTCCATTGCAGGATGACAACAGGAATGCAGTGCTGAATTCCCCCAATAAAAAAAGGAATTGAAACAGCAAAATGGTTTTGTACAGGATTCTTTTTGCTTGCATTTTAACAATAGTTAGCAGGATGAAATATATTTGTGCAAAATAAAGTGTAATAAGATGTCTGACAAAAATAAAACAAGTTATCCCAAAGAGAAGATCAATATCCTTTTTTTAGAAAACATCAGCGATGTGGCAGTACAGCATTTTAAAGCTGGTGGCTACACCAATGTAAAAAAATTAAATGGTGCTTTAAGTGAAGAGCAATTGATTAAGGAAATAAAAAATATTCACCTGCTCGGCATCAGGAGCAAAACAAAAATAACCGCTAAAGTGCTTGCTGCTGCTGAAAAGTTACAAGCAATCGGCTGCTTCTGCATTGGTGTAAACCAGGTAGATTTAAAAGCCGCTACAAAAAAAGGTGTGGCTGTTTTTAATGCTCCCTACAGCAATACCCGGAGTGTGGCAGAGCTGGTAATTGGTTCTTCTATTTTACTGATCAGAAAAATTATTGATAAAAATAAAGCAGCTCATGAAGGTGTATGGCTAAAAGATGCAACCGGCAGTTATGAACTTCGTGGAAAAACATTGGGCATTATTGGCTACGGAAATATCGGCAGCCAATTGAGTGTGCTGGCAGAAGGGCTTGGAATGAAAGTGATTTTTTATGATACAGAAACAAAGCTTCCATTGGGCAATGCCTCCGCAATAAAAAGTTTGAAAGAAATGGTAAGCAAGTCAGATATTATTTCACTGCATGTACCTGAATTACCTTCTACAAAAAATCTTATCAATAAAAATTTGCTTAAAAGCTTTAAGCCTGGCAGCATACTTATCAACTATGCCCGTGGTGAAGTGGTGGAATTAGATGCATTGGCCAAAGCCTTAGCAGACGGGCATTTGGGCGGTGCAGCCATTGATGTATTTCCCTGGGAGCCGGAAAAAAATGGCGATACATTTACCACACCATTGCAGGGTTTAAGCAATGTATTGCTTACACCACATATTGGCGGCAGCACACAGGAAGCACAAAATAATATTGGTGTGGATGTAAGTGCCAAGCTGTTTAATTATCTTGAAAGAGGCGTAAGTTTTGGCTCTCATACCATCCCTGCACTGAGCCTGCCACCGCAGGAAGGTACTCACCGCATACTGCACATACACAACAACGTGCCGGGAGTATTAAGTGAAATCAACACACAATTATCGAAAAATAAAATCAACATTCTTGCCCAGTACCTTACTACCAATGAAGATATTGGTTATGTGGTACTGGATGTAAATAAGAACCTTAGCAGAAATGCTTTGGAGTTGTTGAAAAAAGTAAAGGAGACGATTAAGGTACGGATGCTGTATTGATATTTTTAAAAACAAAAGTGCCTGTTTAAAATTGTAAACAGGCACTTTTGTTTTCTGATAAAACTTATTGACTGATATAATTCTTTAAATGATCAATGGTTTCTTTCTGCGACTGGATGATGGCTGTTACCACATCTCCTATCGAAATCATCCCCAATACTGTACCATCTTTTACCACCGGTAAATGCCGGATATGTTTATCACTCATGATGGACATACAGGTTTCAATCTTGTCATCCGGCTGAATGGTGAATGGATTTTCCGTCATGATCTCACTTACAGGAGTATCCTGTGATGTCTTCCCTTTCAAGATGATCTTACGGGCATAATCCCGTTCAGACAATATGCCCAGCAATTTTCCATCATCAATAACCGGCAATGCTCCGATATTTTTTTCGCCGAGTATTTTTAATGCGTCCAGTACCGTTGTACTCCCGGTAACAGAAAATATAACAGCGCCTTTTTTTTGTAAAATGTCCGAAACTTTCATAAACAAGATATTAGTTGGTGATGAATATGGATAGCCGGAATTTACCCCCTGCTTAAACATGAAGTTAATAAACTGTAGCAGAAAAATAAAACTGATTTTTAAGAAAGTATTTTTCCACGCCAAGACGTAAAGAAAGATAAGACGCAAAATATTTATTTGCGGCTTTGCATGAAAACAAACAATGTGGACAGAAGTTATTTTTTCAATACCTGTAATACAGTACCATACAGCACTTCAGCACCAAGCGCTAAATCTTCATAAGAAGAATACTCCAACGGATTATGGCTGATACCATCTTTGCAGCGAACGAATATCATTCCGTAATCGCAGGCATAGGACAATGCCATTGCGTCATGGAAAGGGCCACTCATCAATTCAGGTGCTTCCAAATTGAGTGCTTTGCATTCTTCATGAATGATTTCTTTTATCCAATCGGCACAGTAACGGGGTTCGCTTTTAAAATCTTCAGCGATGGAATATTCCAACGAATGTTTTTTTGTGATGGCTTCAATTTTATCCCTTAATTGTTTTTCGTAGCGGTTGCGGCGGTCTAAATCAATGTCACGTAAGTCAACCGTAAAGCTTACTTCTTCTGCGATAATATTTCTACTGGCAGGAAAAACATTCATCGTGGCAACAGTACCCACGGTTGGATTACCGGGAACCTGTGTTGCGATTTCATGCAGCGCTACTGTTATTTCTGCAGCGCCTAACAAAGCATCTTTACGCAATGGCATTGGCACAGAACCTGCATGGCCTGCCATTCCTTTTAATTTTACAGTAAGCCATAGTGGGCCTGATATTCCTGATACCACCCCGATTGGCTTGTTGCCAATATCCAGCACTGGGCCTTGCTCAATATGTAATTCTAAAAAACAAAAAATACTGCCGGGTTTGTATTCATCTTCTTTTGATTTTGTTGGGTCGCAACCAAAATCAATCAATGCCTCTCTTCTGCTGATACCGTCTTTATCTTTTCTTTCAATATCCTCCGGATCCAATCTTCCTAAAATTCCTTTGGAGCCATAGAGGCCTTTATTAAAACGCCAGCCTTCTTCGTCTGCAAAAGAAATTACTTCAATGCTTCTTTCATGCTGCACATTATTTTCTGTCAATGTTTTTACAATTTCAATTGCACAAAGTACTCCTGCTACTCCATCAAATCTTCCACCATAAGGCTGGCTGTCTAAATGTGAGCCCATCATTAACACAGGGAGTGCCGGATTCTTTCCTTCTAATCTTCCGATTAAATTTCCGAAATTATCAATGTGAGTTTTCATGCCGGCTTCTTCCATCCAGGAAGCGGCAATTTTAAACCCTTCTTTTTCTGTTGGAGAATGTGCAGGGCGGTTGGTTCCTGTTTCACCAATTTTGCCAATGAGGCTTATGGCTTCAAAGTGCTGCTGAAGGCGGGTTGCGTTGATTTTCATTTTAAATAAAGAAATTTTAATATGCTAATCTGACTTTGTCAAAGTCTAATACATTTAGATATTTATTGGACAACCAGTGTTCTAAGCATTCATTGATAATTGAAAAGATAATCCAAATTCTTTTAAATTTTTCTCATTATCAATCCTCATTGTTTCAAATTTAGATTGCAAGAGATTGCTCTTCTGTATAGTAAAATTTTCTTCGCTGCCAGTCATAAAGGAATTCTGATAAGAGTCATGAAGATCCATAATTCTAGTAACAATATTTTTAACTATATCCAATTCCAAGTCATCAAGAAATAGATTAAGAATTAATTGACTACTTAAGAGTCCACTGATTGGCTCTTTTGTTAACTCATCTAACTCGATTGGAGAATATTTATTAGTTAAGAGTTTTACTGTTGAAATATTTCTGAATGCACGTTCGCATATAACACATGATCTATAAAATTCCTTTATAGCATCAAGCTTGTTTTGCTGGAATAAATTATGTCTTGATTCTGCTTTTTTTGTTTTACTCTCAAGATTTAGTTTTATCAAATATCCAAAAATTCCAAGAACTACTAAAAGCTGTGGAAAATATACTGTAAGTAATTTGGATAAATCCATTATAAAAAATTAAAATTTACTTTTTGATAAAAGCTCAATAATAGTATGCGGTATAAGTGAGTGACACAACAATGTTGATTAGGATTGCAAATGTTTGTCCCAAAAATCTATTAGTTAAAAGTCGACCACCTTTTAAAGGTGGTCGACCTTAGAATAATTAATGATCATTCAACGGCCTTCCTTCTTCCTGCCACATTTTCCAGTTGATATAATCTGGTGCTACTCTATGTTCTTCCATGGTGATGCAGTCGGTAACAGGGCACATCAACTGGCATAAATTACAACCAACACATTCTTCTTCTTTAATGGTGTAAGTATTGTATGGTTTGCCATATTCTAAATTGATGGATTGATGTGATGTGTCTTCGCAAGCGATATAACAAAGTCCGCAGTGAATACATTTATCCTGGTTGATTTTTGCAATGTGATGATAGTTGATATCAAGGTCTTCCCAATGCGTAATTTTATCTACACTCTTGCCGATAAAGTCTTCAATTTTGTTGTATCCTTTTTCATCCATCCAGTTATTTAATCCTTCGCACATGTCTTCAACAATTCTAAAACCATGTTTCATAGCAGCCGTACATACCTGCACACTGGTAGACCCCAACAACATAAACTCCACTGCATCTCTCCATGTACTGATGCCACCAATGCCAGAAATAGGAACTTTGCTGGTCACATTATCCTGTGCAATAGTCGTCAGCATTTTTAATGCAATTGGTTTTACTGCCGGACCGCAATAACCACCAAACACACTCTTGCCAGCTACATAAGGATTGGGTACTAAAGTATCCAAATCAATTCCTGTTACTGATTGTATTGTGTTGATTAAAGACAATGCATCAGTACCTGCCTTAACACAGGCAATACCTGTAGGTACCGGCGAATGGACGTTGGGCGTGAGTTTGGTGATAACGGGAATGGTTGCCTTTTCCATTACCCACTCTACCACCATGGCTGCAATTTCAGGATCTTGACCAACTGCAGCACCCATGCCTCTTTCCGTCATTCCATGTGGGCAACCAAAGTTTAATTCAAAACCCATCGCACCGGCGTCTTCGCATTTCTTAATTAATTCATGCCAACTATTCCTATCGTTATCCGCCATCAATGAAACAATCATTGCCCTGTCGGGGAATAATTTTACACACTCGGTAATTTCTTTCAGGTTTATATCAAGCGGCCGGTCGCTGATTAATTCAATGTTGTTAAAGCCCATCACTTTGCCACCATTAAAGTTGACGGCTGAATAACGGGACGAAACATTTTTTACCTGGCTGCCCAGCGTCTTCCAAACCACACCACCCCAGCCTGCTTCAAAAGCACGGAGTACATTTATTTTTTTATCTGTTGGTGGTGCACTCGCCAGCCAAAATGGATTAGGAGATTTGATGCCGAGAAAATTACATGATATATCTGCCATGGTTTTTATTTTTTTCACGCCAAGAAGCAAAGAAAGCAAAGGCGCAAAGTTTTTATAATTTATTTACTATTCTGTGAATGCCGTCTTTTATAAGATTTACATTAAAATTTATAAGCAACCCAAGTTTTAAGTTTGTAAGTTTTAAATAAGTCTGCACTTGTTTATAATGAACTGGTGCTAATGCTTCGATTGATTTGAATTCAACAATTACTTTATTATCGATAATTATATCAGCTCTAAAGCCTGCCTCCAATTTTATTTCTTCATGAATCAAAGGAATAGCCTGCTGCCGCACAAAAGGTATTTCTGTTTTCTGCCATTCATAACAAAATATTTCCTCGTAAACAGATTCAAATAAACCTGGGCCATATTTATAATGAATCTTAAAACAGATGTCAACTATTAACTTAGCTATTTCATTTTCTGTTAGCATATTTTGTATTTGTCACGCAAAGAAAGATTTCCACGCAAAGACGCTAAGTTTAGAAAGAAGCAAAGAAAACTCCCCTTTGCTTCTTTGCTTTCTTAGCGTCTTTGCGTGAAAGATGTTTAGCGTGAAAGAAACTCCAGTATTCCTTTTGCACCATCCTTGCCAGCCTGCACAGCATCCACCACCTCTTTGCCACCATTTACTGCATCGCCGCCAGCAAACACACTAGTAATATTTGTTTCACAATTTTTATTGATGATAACCTTTCCTGATTTATTATCAATAGAATAATTTTTTACAAGAGATTCAAAAGGCATTTGGCCTGCAGCTTTAATTACCATGTCCACATCCAGTGTAAATGTTTCTCCCGTGTCAACAGGAGAACGGCGGCTACTTGCATCTGGTTCTCCTAATTGCATTACGCTGCAAACAAGCTGCTCTACTTTACCATTGCCTTTAATTTCTTTTGGTGCAGCAAGCCAGATAATTTCGCATCCATCCAGTTT
>JANLQY010000057.1:0-8364 GCA_031368105.1 Chitinophagaceae bacterium | reverse complement strand
CTCCCCGCTGGTTTTTAAATTCAATGCTGTAGATCATCACACTTAAAATAAGTAAAGCCAAGCCGGTGGTGTAAACGGTGTAACTGCTAGTCCATATTTTTTTATTGATCGGGAAAACCATGTCCCACACAAAGCCTGTGAAGATGAGTACACAGGCTGCTACAAATAAGCCATTCAGCATTTCATGTGTTTTGCCTTTTTGCAAAATATAATTGCCGGCTAAGTAGCCAAATATCACTTGCACAACAGCACCAAAAGTATTCATCAATCCTTCGGGATCAAAGGCAACTCCTTCACCATGATACAAGTGTTTGTCGCCCAACAGGGCTAAATCTACTTTACTTCCAAACCAACCAGCCAAACTAAAAGGATCTGCAGGATTAGCCGCAACACACAAGAACCAATAGAACAATAAAATAAAAAAACTGGCTACAAAGGAACCTCTTACTTTAAAAAAATGAACAATGACAGAAGCAAAAAAATAACTCAGTGCTATCCGTTGCAGCACACCAAATATGCGGAGGTTTTCAAAAGACTTTGCCACCAGGTTTCCTGCATCATCGTATTTTACAAAAGGAAACCAGTTGAGCAATAAGCCAATGATAAAAATGAGCACTGTTCTTTTAATTATCTTTTGCCAGAAGATATTTTTCTCTTCCAGTCTTGGCATTACAAACGCCAACGCATTGCCAACAGCAAATAAAAAAAAAGGGAATACTAAATCTGTAGGTGTGCAGCCATGCCAGCTGGCATGATCGAGTGGTGCATAAATATAACCCCAGGTTCCGGGGTTGTTTACCAGTATCATCAAAGCCACTGTGGCACCACGAAAAACATCAAGGGAATAAAAGCGTTGATTCATTTGAAAAATTATTACTGATAATAGCGGTTGCGTTTAGGGTTCATTCTTGTATCCTTCATATTCATCAGTATAAGTTTGTTCTTTTCTATTCTGTAGAAAATTTTATTTTGATTGCCTTTGCCTACCAAAACACTCTTTGTATTTTGAATTGTTGTATTTTTTCCTGCATTCGGATGCAGGGCAATTAGATCAATTTTCTTTATTAAAAGCCTGTAAAAATCATCTGCTACTTCACTGCTCCAATTCTTTTTTAAATAGGCCGTTACTTTTTCAAGACTGTTAACAAATCGCCCTTTAGTTACAACTTGGAGAGCCGTTGCTGCATGTGGTTTTTAAACTCTTCATAACTTATGGTATCCTTATCCGGATCTTCCTTAGCCATCGCTTCCAGCTCTGCCCTTTCTTCAGGAGTTAAATCAGACAGGTCATCAATTTCCTCCGAAGATTTTTGATACGCCACCGCATCTTCCTTCATAATATTCAACAATGCTTCATCCTCAATATTATCAATGAGCTCATGCAGTTCCTTCTTTAGTTTTTCTTTGCTCATAAAAACTGTTTTCTCAAATTTACAACATCTTTCCCTTATCCTCTTTCACTCAGTTCCAGCCACCGCATTTCTTTTTCATCCAGCAGTTGAATGATGGCACTAATTCTTTCCGCAGCTTTTTGCAGTTCTTCAAAGCCCTGGTTGCCCCCGCCCATTTTTGTTTCTAATGTTTCTTTTTCTTTTTGCAAAGCAGGCATTTCTTTTTCCAAAGCTTCCAGTTCACTTTTTTCTTTGAAAGAAAGTTTTTGGCTGTTGGCTGCAGGTTGTGTTTTGATTTGTTTTACTTCCGGCTCTTCAATTTTTTGTATAAACGAACCGGTAAGGGTATTGGCTTTTAGCTGCTCCCTGTATTGGGTGTAGTTGCCGGGGAAATCCCTGATCATTCCATCTCCTTCAAATGCAAAGAGATGATCTACGAGCCGATCCATAAAATAACGGTCGTGACTTACAATTAAAATACAGCCTGGAAAGTCCAGTAAAAATTCTTCCAGCGTTCTCAGCGTTTGCAAATCGAGATCGTTGGTAGGTTCATCCAATATTAAAAAGTTAGGATTTACAAACAACACACTCAGCAGATGCAGCCTTCTTTTTTCACCACCACTCAGTTTGCTTAATGGTGTGTATTGCTGCTCTGCATTAAAACCAAATTTTTCCATAAACTGGCTGGCACTTATTTTAGTACCATCCGCCAGCGGAAAAAATTCTGCAAAATCTTTTACATATTCTATCGCCCTTTTGTCTTCTTTATATTTTAAACCTTCCTGATCAAAATTGCCAAACACCACCGTATCCCCATGATTTATTTTGCCGCTGTCGGGTTTTTCCTGCTGCAGTGCAATCTTTAAAAAAGTAGATTTGCCTACACCATTTTTTCCAACAATACCAATGCGTTCGCCTCTTTTAAAAGTGTAATCAAATCCTTTTATCAGCACTTTATCGCCGTAGGCTTTATTTACTTTTATCATCTCCAGCACTTTGCCACCCAGCCTGGTCATCTTTACCTGCAGGCTTACTTCGGCATCTTCTTTTTTCAGGCTCACCCTTTCTTCCACCACTGCAAAAGCATCCTGTCTCGATTTTGATTTGGTCGTTCTTGCCTTGGGTTGCTTCCGCATCCACTCCAGTTCTTTTCTAAAAATATTTTTATCCTTTTGCAATTCACTCGCCTGCACTTCGTGACGCAAACTTTTTTGTTCTAAAAAATAATCGTAGTTGCCTCGGTATTCAAACACTTTGCCTTCATCTATTTCAATAATTTGATTGCACACTGCATCCAGAAAATAGCGGTCATGCGTTACCAGCAGCAGTGTAATTTTTTGTGCACTTAAAAAATCTTCCAGCCACTCAATCATGCTTACATCCAGGTGGTTGGTAGGTTCATCCAGTATCAGCAGGCATTTGCCTTCATGCAGCTGAGCTTCTATCAATGACTGTGCAAGCGCTACTCTTTTACGCTGGCCGCCGCTTAAATTTTTTACAGGTTCATTCAAATGGTGCAGGTTCAGTTTACCAAGAATCTGCTGCAGGTCGTTTTCAAAATTCCAGGCATTGTATTCATCCAGCTTGCCCATTAATTCTGTAAGCAGATGCACATCATCCGTTTCGGCCTCTAAAAACATTTCATATTCTTTTACCACTTTCACCACGGGATTATCCAGCCGCAGTACATTGTCCCAGATGCTTTTGTTTTCATCAAAAGGCGTTTCCTGCTGCAGCATGATCACCTTCACATCTTTGTGAGTCCACACCCTTCCGCTGTCCGGAGTATCCAGCCCGGCAATTATTTTGAGCAGGGTCGATTTGCCACTCCCGTTACGGGCCACCAACGCAATCTTATCACCTTCTTCAATGTAAAAGCTGATGTCTTTAAACAGTATCCTTATCCCAAACGACTTACTGATATTTTCTATAGAACCATAATGCATAGCCGCAAAGGTAACGGGTGAAGCGTTTTTGAAATTGATTGTTTTTAAAAATGACTGCAAAAAAATTTGTACGCCGGCAGCATTGCATTGTTCAGCATCTGTCTGGCTATCCATTCCAAGTACGGCACAAAGCCTTTGCACAAATCTTCACCGGGCTTTCCATTCCTATCCAGCGTAGGTTTTTAGCAGTGGTAATTTTATTGAGCAGAGAAAAATACAAGATTTCGTTGTGGATGAAATTGTTGCTTCGTAGTTGGCAACGTCGCCGCTTTACACAATGGCCTAAACAGCTGTTGCCAGAAAGGAGATTCATTCGTACTCATCAATATCCTTCATAACCATCCAAACTTTTCAATCAATTTTTCTTTTTGATTTCGGGCTACAGGAATGCTTTGATCGTTGGACATAATTACATAGTTGCCCTCCCCTCTCACATACTTTTTTATGTGATTGAGATTGATGAGGTACTGCCGGTGGATGCGAAGGAAATTTCTTTCTTCAAGTATTTCCTGTATGTCGCCGAGGGTTTTGGACACCATGTACTTTTTGCCATCTGTAGTATGGATACGGGTATAATTATTTTCTGATTCGCAATAAATTACCTGTTTTATTTCAGCAAAGGTTACACCGTTCTGGTAGGGCAGTGCAATTTTATCGGGCAATGATTTTACGCCGCCATTCAATTGTTGTTTTAATAAATTCATCTGCTGTGTTTGCGGCCATCGGCGCAGCGCAGCTTTTTCAACAGCCACTTTCAAATCCTTTCCGTCGATTGGTTTTAATAAATAATCCAGCGCACTAAAGCGGAATGCTTTTACGGCAAACTGATCGTAGGCTGTTACAAATACCAAACTAAAATTGGTATGGTCAAGCTTTTCCAGTAATTGAAAACCATTCATTACCGGCATTTCAATATCAAGAAATACAATGTCTGGCTGAAGCGATTTAATCTTTAGCAGGCCGTCATCACTTTCAGTACATTCCCCTACCACCTCCACCTGCGGACAATATATTTTAAGCTGCAATGCCAGCAATTTTACACAGTCAGGTTCATCATCTATAATTATGGCTTTCAGGCCTCCCTGTCCTCCAAAGGAGGGTTCCTGTTTCATTAAGTTTGAAATAGTTTTCAATACTGATAATTTTTAAAATACTTTCTTAAACATTTCTTGATTCAAAAAATATAGCAAACACTTAAATCATAAGGGTCCGGGAACCCTCCTTCGGAGGGCAGGGAGACTCTATATCGGTATTTGAATGATCACTTTTGTACCAGTTGAATTATTCATACTATCTTTTAAGTCTTTAATTTTCACCTCTGCATTAATATGGTACAATTGGTTAATGATGCTGATGCGTTCTGATGTCATTTTTAATCCAAATGATTTTTGTTGCGTTGCAGATTTACTTTTGTAAGTAGCGGCCTGTTCTCTTCCCACACCGTCATCTGTAATTTTAATATGGAGTAAATGTTCGGATGGCTGGCAAATATCAATGATAATATTTCCACCTTCCTTTTTATGCATCAGCCCATGCCAGATGGCGTTTTCTACATAAGGCTGCAGCAACAGTGGTGGTATCTCAATGTATTGCTGATCGATGGTTGCAGGAATATTTATCTGGTACTGCACTTTATTTTTAAACCGCATGGCCTCCAGTTCTATATACAATTTTAAAGCCTCTAACTCTTTTTGCAACGTAACTTTTTCCGACCTTGAATTTTCCAGCACCAGCCTTATCAATTGTGAAAATTTAGTAAGGTATTCTGATGCGGTTTGCGAATCATTTTCCAATGTGTACAGTTTAATTGAATTTAAACAGTTGAAAATAAAATGTGGATTCATCTGTGCTCTCAGCGCTGTCATTTCTGTTTCGGCAATCCGGTGTTCAAATTCAGTTTGTACTTGTTTTACTTTTTGTGTTTCTACCAATTTGTTTTTTGTTTCAAGCTCGGTGGTTCTTTGCTGTAGGGCAGTTTGCAGTTGCAGGTTATAATTTTCCTTTAATTTATTTTTTTCAATCAATACTAATTTGCTTCTGTAAGAAAGTGCAAAAGAAAAACAAATAGCTTCAATCACTAATCCTGATAAAAGAAATACAATCGGGAAATTGATTACCAGAAATAATTCAGGATTCATATCTGCAGAAGGTGCATACAAATTCATTACGGGTAAACACCAGAATACTATCAGGCTGAAAATACCGGTAAATAAAAACCATTTCACAGGGTCTTTACTTTTTGCTGTAAGAATCAATAAAACAATATTGAGCAGAATAAGCGGAGTGATGTTTAAAAAAATGCCATAGTAATTTTTGTTGAATGGGAACCAATCAAACCTTACTTCAATAAACTCTAATAACATTTGTATAATGGATATCAGTACCAGCAACTTTACCAGCATCCAGCCTTTTTTAAAATGAATATGTAATTGCAACATGCTGCCAATAAAAAAACTGTACAGCACCGGTATTAAGTAAAGAAATATCGAAAAAATAATATCATGTAATAAGGGCGAAAACATAAACATGCCCAACCGAATATCCATCCAATGCAGACCTGAAAAAAAAGCCCCAATGGTATAACTAATATACCATAGAAAGGAAACATGCCGGTGCAGATAGTAATTGTACGCTGCAAAAATGCCGATGAAAAAAAAGCAACCCGTAAGGCAGGCAAGTATTAGGAAAAGATACCGGGCATCAAAGTTACTCCTCACTTCTTCGGCCATTCCGGTAAATTTTGTTTCCAGATATATGATTGGAGGAATGAGTTGATTCTGCCTGTCTTCTGTGCGGAGCCAATAGGTGATGCTGCTTTGGGGCGGCACTATTACAGGAAGTCTTCCCCGGTCATAAGCCGCAGTACTGCCCGCCCGGTGAAAGCCCCTGGTTTCGTAAGCTCCACTTCTTGCAATTAATTCATCACTGGTGTACAGCCGTGTAAAATAATGAACAGTACTTATGCTCAGGTTTACAGTATCTGTTGCAGAGCTGTTGCGGACAGAAAATTTCTTCCATTGAATAATTAAGGGCCTGTTACCAAATTTTTGTTGGCGCCATTCATTTTGGTAAGGAACAAAAATCTGCTTTTTAGCTTCCTCGAAAGAGAGTGCTTTATTAGCTGTTTCCTGGTAAATAAAACAGTTGTTAGAAATATCCAGCGAGTGTTTCCAGTTAGGCTGACCGTTCAATACAAGGGTATTCTGTGCAGCAGATTTACCTGTGATTAAAATTAAAAAACAAAAAGAGATCAATATTCGCTGCATAAAAAAATGGGATATTTTTAAAATTAACGAAACCCTCCAGTATTGCCTAATGCATGTGGTGAATAACCATTTTTTTGAGGGAGCGGTAAAATTAACTGCTACTGAATGCTTCCTACCAGAAATAATACTACTCACTCACAAAACCTGTTGTTCGCCATTCACTGTTTTAAAAGAATTAGCAGGAAGCTGAATTTTAGAGAATACAATTATCAACCAGAAAAAAATACCATGCTAACTTCAGAAATTTCCCGAGTCAAATCACCAAAAAAAAGTGGGATTATAAACCGGCTTATTTACTTTTTTATTTTTCTGCTGCTCATGAGTTTTGCAGGATTTTATAAAACTTATCTTGTTAAATTTCCGAATTTTCAAGGCTTTACATGGGCTCATCATTTCCATGGTGTGATAATGCTGACATGGATTTTAATGCTCATTGCCCAGCCTATTTTTATCAGGACAAAAAACTTTCGCTTACACAGAATCGTTGGCAAAGTTTCTTACTTCATATTTCCATTATTATTGCTATCCTTTTTTCTGGTAGCCCGGGCTGCTTATTTAAGAAATATTAAAATAGAAAGTGAAACAGAAGCCTTGGCATCTATGGGCTTTAGCGGAATTCCGGATATGTTTTACATCAGTATTCTTTATGGCCTGGGCATTTATTATAAAAAGAAGGCTTCTTATCACCTCCGGTTTTTTGCTTCGATTGGTTTAATGATTTTAGGTCCCGGACTAGGACGCTTTCTTATTGCAGTTTGTGGTTTGCCATTTACAGCCGTGCCTGCAATGATTGGAGTTATAGCTCTTTTTACGCTGGGTTGGATGATAGCAGATATTCGTAAGAAAAGATCAGCATTCCCGATGGCTGTTTTTTTAGCAATCATCGCTACCACATTTGTAATTGGCCCTAATTCCCATTCAGCCTGGTGGCTGGCTTTTGCAAAATGGATTGCTGTTCATTTATTTTAAGATAAGGTTGGGATGAATGCTGCTATTCTTTTTTAATTGAATTAAAAATTTTCAAACTTAAATAAAAATAAAAAAATGAACCTACACCTCAATTACAAAGCAATAATGATGATGTCAATCATTATGTTCTTTACATCAAACATTGTAATGGCACAAGTGCCCCCAGAAGGGAAGTATAATGCCACCAACTATCCCGAAGACAGAAAAGCAATTGAAGCGTTGGGGATATTAGCAGATAGTTCTGTTTATTTAAACGATGATTATATTTCTGTTGGCGCAGAGGGCATGATATATTATGGCAGGATAGAGGAAGGAAATTCCTTTAAAAAAAACGAACTGAAATTTAAATCGGTAACACCGGTGAAGGGAACATCAATATTAAGGATTTTCGATGGCAAGACTGCCGTAAGCAATGCAATATTGAATGTAGTGTTTTCATCATCAAAAGGCGACTTGCATGTTAAAGTAATAAGGTCTACTACCTATGTGAAGAAAATAGACAAATGGTATATGGTATTTGGGCAAGGCACGCTGGTGCAAACGGAGGGAGAGCTGGAAGAATCTATGAAAAAAGCACTACGAAAAAACTAGATCGCTGGTAAATTTTCCCCTATAGGAAATGGTAAAAAGCGATGAAGAAAAAAAGAGGGATGATTTAGAAGCTGTTTGAGTTAATTATTTTTGATACCAGCTTTAGTTCTTTGTGGCGTCATCGTTGTGTCACTCCCTTGTACGGCATACCTTTTTTCAACTTTAATTATGCAATAGGATAAATATTTTAATTAACTCAAA
>JANLQY010000022.1:0-21289 GCA_031368105.1 Chitinophagaceae bacterium | reverse complement strand
ATCCTGTACAACTTTGTGCTGCTGTGCAAAGGCGACCCATCAATAGCCAAAGGTTTAATTTATCCTAATTCAACGTAAATCTTCCGAACACCTGTGGTGTCCTCACCGATCACTGTCTGTGCTTTTAATTCCGCTCAGAGTCTCCCACATAAAATTAAAAGTTCGCAAACAAGTCTCCACAATTGGCTTTGCAGTATTGCCTTATTTTAGTTATCAGCAAGATTTGAAAGCAGAGGCTATTATTTTTATTGCTTTAGCCTTGTTGTTTCAACTCTTTCTAAAAGTGGCATTAAGCAGAACTGTTTGGAATGTGATAGATGTGATTATAAGTGCAGGTTTGATAGTTTCCCTTTTTATGAAACCTAAGAAAGCATGAGTTCCTAAAAACAAAAACCCGGTTTCATCATCCCATGTGGGAGAGAGGATTTACCGGGTATCGCATTGCAAATATATGCCTTTAAACTACATTTGTAACAACTCTTTTAAAGGCAATTGATGAACATTAACGACTTAGAAAGGCTGCTTTCAAAAAAAAGACTTGGCACTTATTACAATCTGTTTCCCACAGATAAGGAAAAGGCTATTGAATATTACAGACTTAATACCCAAATTTCAGAATCACTTTATCCCCTGCTTTCCAACTTAGAAATAGTGCTTAGGAACTCTATACATAATTCATTCAGCATACACTATAAATCGGCTGATTGGTTTTCACAGTTTAAACAACCTGAACTGTTCGACCAGGTTAACATTGCCAAAAGAAAAATTCTTACAGGACAGAACCTAATGACAACCGACAAAGTAGTAGCTGAATTGACCTTTGGCTTTTGGACTTCGCTTTTCAATAAGCAATATGCCAAAGATTTTTGGAAGCCTTTAATGTATGCTTTCCCCTTGCTGGACACTGCAAAAAAACGCAGGGATAAAATTTCTTACAAACTCAATCATATTCGCAAATTCAGAAATCGTATTTTTCATTACGAACCAATTTGTAATGACCTTACTGCATTGGCGACAAACCACAATAATATTTTAGAAATTCTCAACTGGATAAATGCAGGCATCGTTAGCTGGACAAAACAAATAGACCGCTTCGACAATTTATACAAACAAGCAGTTGCATTACGTTCAGCAACATGACCCTTTTTCTGCTCAGAGTTCCCAGATAAAATTAAAAGTTCGCAAACAAGTCTCCAAAATTGGCTTTGCAGTATTGCTGTAGCACCCGCCGCTATTTAGGAAAACTGTTTAAATCTATCATCCAACTCATGAAAATTCAATATCGGATAACAGCTCTTTATTAACCTGCACTAACTATCCCTCCAGCCGCTGCTTCATCACTTCATATAAAATAACACCGTTGGCCACTGATACATTCAGCGATTCAAAATCGCCAGGCATGGGTATCTGAAACTGTTCATCGCATATTTTCATCAGCGCAGGATATACACCATGCTCCTCTCCTCCCAGCACAATGGCACAGGGTTCTGCCAGCTGCAGTTCGAATAATTTTTTCTCTGCGGTCATTTCACTGGCAAATACTTTAATTCCGTTCAGGTGCAGTTCGTCCACTGCTTTCATCAGGCTGCCTACCCTGCATACCGCCATCTTTTCCAATGCGCCGGCAGAGGTTACTATCGCATCCTCATTCAAGGCACCCACACCTTTATCAGGAATGATGAGGGCATGAACGCCAAAGCAAAAAGCGCTACGGGCAATGGCGCCAATATTCCTGATGTCGGTGATGCCATCTAATATTACAAACAACGGCACTTCTCCTTTTTCCACCACAAACGAAATTACATCCTGCAGGTTTTGGTATTGTATTTTGCTGATGACAGCAATACAACCTTCGTGGTTGCTTACATTGAGGCCGTTGAGTTTTTCTACCGGCACTTTATTGATGGGTACTAAGTTTTTTTCTGCCAATGATTTTATGGTATCAATCACCTCTCCATGCACCGTCGTTTGCAGGTAGATACGCTCCAACTGTTTGTCTGATTGCATGGCGGCAATCACCGCCTGCCGGCCAATGACCAGTGTATTCTTTTTTGGCCGCTGCTGCTGATTCCTGAAATTTTTCATACTCAAATGTGTAGTTATTTCATTAAATAAAAAACCATAAGCTGTGCTGCAACTTATGGTTTTCAAAAATTTCCTTTGGGAAATTTAAGGGCGTTTTATTTTACACCAAAAGCTTTTTTTACTTTTGATACATAGTCTAATTTTTCCCAGGTAAACAATTCCACTTTTACTTTTTTAATTTTGCCAGACGGGTCTTTAAATTCTTTTATCACCACTTCGTTCTTGCGGCCCATGTGTCCGTAAGCAGCAGTTTCGCTGTACATTGGTGTACGTAGTTTCAATCTTTTTTCAATAAAATAAGGACGCAGATCGAAGATACTTTCCACCATTTTACCAATCTGTCCGTCGGTTAAATCAACCTTGGCAGTTCCATAAGTATTTACGTTGATGGAAGTGGGCTGTGCCACACCGATAGCGTAAGAAACCTGCACCAGCACTTCACTTGCAATACCTGCAGCCACTAAGTTTTTAGCAATGTGACGGGTAGCATAGGCAGCACTGCGGTCAACCTTACTTGGATCTTTTCCACTAAAAGCACCACCACCATGTGCACCTTTACCACCGTAAGTATCTACGATTATTTTGCGGCCTGTTAAACCAGTGTCACCATGTGGGCCACCAATTACAAACTTACCGGTAGGGTTAATGTGGTATTTAATATCGTTGTTAAAAAGTTTGGCGTATTTTTTATATTTCGCCTTTACTCTTGGTATCAGAATTTCAACAATGTCTTTTTTAATTTGAGCCAGCATCTTTGCTTCGCTGTCAAAATCATCATGCTGGGTAGATACCACGATGGCATCAATACGAACCGGCTGGTTGTTATCATCATACTCCAATGTTACCTGGCTTTTTGCATCAGGGCGTAAGTATTTGATGGCTTTATTTTCCCTGCGTAAGGCAGCTAATTCAATCAGTATTTTATGGGCCAGATCCAAAGCCAGCGGCATGTAATCATCCGTTTCGTTGGTTGCATATCCAAACATCATTCCCTGGTCGCCTGCACCCTGCTCTTCTTTTTTCTTTTTATCTACACCCTGGTTAATATCAGCACTCTGCTCATGAATAGCAGAAAGGATACCGCAAGAGTTTGCTTCAAACATATATTCACTCTTGGTATAACCAATTTTACGGATCACACCACGGGCAATTTCCTGAACGTCTAAATAAGCTTTACTTTTTACTTCACCTGCCAATACTACCTGGCCAGTAGTTACCAGCGTTTCGCAGGCTACTTTACTGTTAGCATCAAAAGCTAAAAAATTATCTATTAAAGCATCGCTGATTTGGTCAGCCACTTTATCCGGATGTCCTTCACTTACGGACTCTGATGTAAATAAATAAGGCATTTAAATTATTTTTTTTGAGGTGCAAAGATATGTGTACGTTATTAAAAAACAAAGCCTTCTGAAATTTAGAAGGCCTTTATAAACATTGTTGACAATTAAATTTTTGAATAGACAATCCGCATTTTCATCCGGTATTTAACATCTACCCCGGGATTGCTGCCACTGCCTAATTTTATGCGGCCATTGGCAAGGTTATTTTTGTATGGTATTGAATACCCTTGGTAATGCAGGTTGTAAGGTGCAGACAACTTCATGGTATAATTATTAACATGATCGGTAACAATATGCTGAATATACCTTGATACATTGAAAGTGTAATAATACAATGAACCGGTACCTTCTGCCTTAACACGACGGTAGCCGCCAAAATAATTAAAGTCTATACCGCCACTGGGGTAAAATGAAGCAGTGTTATCGGGATAATAAAGTGCCGTAGGATTAAGGTCGTAGTATATTGGTTTGCTCGGACTGCCTGATGCAGTGTCAATCAAATCAAGATAGAGGTAAAGCGGTGGTGTTAACTGATCATCTAACAGACTGGTGGGGCCAATTTGTTCTACAAAAATTTCTGCCCTGTGAATAATGCTGTTTGGTAAAGTGGCCAACTTTGGAATTGATAAGTTAGCATAAGTACCAGGTGTGGTTTGAATATAAACTGCATTCGTTGCAGGAAGCGGAACATTGGTAGGAGGATTGTATTCAGCACCATTGCGTTTCCTTTCTAAATGATTGGCATGAGCTGAAGAAGATGTGGATACTCCGGATGAAAAATAAAAGGAAGAAAAGGTTGTATCCCGTTTATTATTATTCTGTCTTTTAAAATGAAATTCAAGTCTTGTTGCAGCATCTGTAAGATTAACATAGAATAAACCATTGCCCTGCCCTGCATCTGCCACTACAGCAAAGCCTTTGAATTTTTCTTTAAAAAGAGAATCTGATTTATAAATACTGGTGGCCACAGATGTGTCCCTGCTGGCAACAGATGTGAGCAAATCCAGGAAAGTCGGATCGGTTAATTTAATCCTGATCTGGTTATTGATAGAATCTTTTGTGGTGGCAGGTGCCGGATAGAAATAAATGTAATTCCTCAATTTGGTTGGGTAAATATCGGCACTCCCAAGAACCGTAGTACCGATTGTGGGATGATAATCGAGTTTATAAGAAACTGTATCACTAAAATCGCTGCTGTTATCTACCTGGTAAACGCTTACATGTTGCGGCAAAGTTGTATCACCATAAAATGATTTATAAGAAAGACAAAGTACTACAGAATCGAAAGGAGCATTATCAATGGTATCTTTTGCTGCACCAAAATAAAAAGGAAAGAAACTTGGCTTTAGTTCTAAAAAAAGATCAGCAGATGTTTTACCGAAAACGGGATCGTTGGAAATACTTCCCAACAGATGCAGGTCTGTACGTGCCAGCTTGGTTGAATCATCGAATATACCCTGGGTACAATTGATGTCAAGTGTATCTGCAAAAGTGGTTACATTATCTATTGCAGGTATCAAACCGGCGCCCAATGTAGTAGTGTCAATTTTGGTACAGCTCCAGGTAAAAAATGAAAATAAAATAACTGTGAATGCTATTAGTCCCGATAAATTTCTTTGCACAAAAACAATTTAAATGATATGTTCAAAATGAGTATGAATCAACTATTTGGCAAGGTCGGCATATAATTGTAAATAGTCTGTTAAATCACTTTCTGCATTAAAAGGCAATGTTTTTTTACCCTTTACTTTGCTGAATTCTTCTACCAGTTTCTTATCCACTTTTTCTGCGCCAAAAGTAACTGCATCTGCAAAAGCAGCGCCGCCTCTGAACATAGCTACATTATTAATGTCTTTAAAAAAATCGAGTTCCTTTTTGGTAACGTTATCATTGATAGTAATGAGTTTCAAAAAGTCGGCACCCAATTTTTCTTTAAAGGTTGTCTGCCCGATGGTGTACACCACTTTACAGTTATTGAATACCGGTTCTTTTTTATATGCTGCTTTTATAAACATGGGTATCAGCCCGGTCATCCAGCCGCTGCAATGAATAATGTCTGGAGGCCAGCCAAATTTCTTTACTGTTTCCAAAGCTCCTTTACAAAACAAAGCTGTTCTTAAACCATTATCATCGTACCACTTTTCATTCTCATCTGTGAAAACAGTCTTGCGTTTAAAATAATCTTCATTATCCAAAAAATAAACCTGCAGTCTTGCATTTGGCAACGACGCCACTTTTATCATCAGGGGATAATCGTCCCCGGCAATAGATACATTGATACCTGATAACCTTACCACTTCATGCAGGCGGTGCCTTCTTTCATTGATCACTCCAAAGCGTGGCATAATACACCTAACTTCCATACCGGTGTCGTTTGATTTTACTGCCAGTTTGTTGATGATATCAGCAAAGTCTGTAAGCTCAACGTAAGGCGACATCTCGTTGGCAATAAACAATATTCTTTTTTTTGTTGACATTTGTTTTTGGTTAATTTGTCCGTTAGGATTTTCTTTGGGTGTGCGAAAGTACAATAATTTTCTACATAAATCAGCATTCACCTGCATTTGAACCCAACAGTTTACCGCCATGCTCATCTTTAAGCATATAAATGATATAGGTAATTACCTTACAGCTTTGCAGGCCAATGCAACTAAAACAGGTTTCGTTCCCACCATGGGAGCCCTGCACCCCGGGCATGTTTCGCTGATAGCCGAATCAAAAAAAAACAATGATGCAGTGGTGAGCAGCATCTTTGTAAACCCTACCCAATTCAACAATACAAATGATTTTGACAAATATCCCAGCACCATCGAACAGGATATTTATGTGCTGGAAAAAGGTGGCTGCGATGTGCTTTTTCTTCCTTCGGTGAAGGAAATGTACCCTAAAGGATTGACCCCAGCAAAACAGTACGATTTGGGTTACCTGGAAACAGTTCTGGATGGTGCTTACCGGCCGGGGCATTTCCAGGGCGTATGCCGGGTGGTGGAAAAACTGCTGACCATTGTTCATCCGGATAAATTATTTCTTGGGCAAAAAGATTACCAGCAATGTATGGTGATTAAAAAATTATCGGCATTGATGAAGGCAGATATTGAAATCATCATCTGCCCTACATTAAGAGAACCTGATGGACTTGCAATGAGCAGCCGGAATTTGCGTCTTACCGATGCTCACAGAAAGAAGGCTCCATTGATTTATAAAACCCTGCAATTTATTCAGCAAAATATACGGCCGGGTTATTTGAATGATTTAAAAGAAAGGGCGGCAAATTATTTAACTGCTGAAGGCTTTAAAGTGGACTATATAGAAATTACTGATGCTTCCACCCTTGCATTGATAGAAACTTGGGATGGCAAAACGTCACTGGTTGCCCTGGCAGCCGCTTTTATTGGTGAGGTTAGGTTGATCGACAATTTGCTTTTATAAATATCCTGTTCGGCTTTTATGATCAAATCATAAAGAGATAATACCAAACTAAAATCATTATAATTTTTACTTCGTATTTTAGAGCCGGCATGAAAAAAAATTTACTGACTGCATTAAAATATTCTTTCTTCCTGGGGTTAGGCATTTTTTTGGTGTGGTGGAGCATTCATAAAATGGATGAAAAAAACTGGGAAGATTGCAAACAGGCATTAAAATCTGCCAACTATTTTTTATTTATTCCTGTATTTTTCATCATCACTGCCAGTCATATCAGCAGGGCCATCCGCTGGAAAATACTGATGAAGCCAATGGGCTACAACCCCCGTTTTGCCAATACTTTTTTTGCTGTAATGATTGGCTACCTTACTAACCTGGCCATTCCCAGGTTGGGAGAAGTTTTAAAATGCACCATCTTGGGTAAGTACGAAAAAGTGCCGCCGGATAAACTGGTAGGTACTATTTTAGTTGAAAGAGTGGTAGACGTAATTTGCCTGGGCATTGTTTTTATCATTGCTTTGATTACACAGGCTGGCCTTATTGGTAAATATGCAAAAGAAACAATCACTAAATATTTTTTACAGGGAGGTGCAAAGACAGTAGCAATAAAACTTTTGGTACTGGCAGCAATTCTTATAATCATTTACACAGTCCTTAAATTTATCTTTAAAATATACAGCCAAAAAGTGCTGGTGACAAGAGTTAAAAAATTATTTGATGGTGTAAAAACAGGCATTGCAAGCATTAAAAATTTACAAAATAAAGGAGCATTTATTTTTCACAGTATTTTTATCTGGTGCTGTTATCTTGGTGGTACTTATCTTGGTTTTTATGCCACAGCAGGAACAGAAAATTTACCCGTGGCATCCACTTTTCCAATACTTGCTTTTGCCAGCATTGGCATGATCATTACTCCCGGAGGTATCGGCAGTTATCCTCATCTGATAAAAGAGGTAATGATGTTGTATAATGTGGAGGAAGGTATTGCTTATGCAAATGGTACGCTGCAGTGGATTGCACAATCTTTAATTGTATTGGTGGTGGGTTTCATCTGCCTGGCACTGTTGCCCTATTTTAATAAATCAAAAGCTGTTGCAGAAAACTAGTGAGAAGCTAACCATGCTTTGTCGTAATTTTTATTACAAGAATTATTACTAATTATACGAATTGATCAATATCGCAGAGCAATTCGTGTAATTCAGTTTTAAAATTAGTGTAATAAAAAAATTATTTTAAGCTCAACACAGCAACTGCATCTTCATTTTATCTCCTGTTCCAAATAAATGAATGAATCCTTTATTGCAGCATATACTTTATCTAACTCTTCGTTTGTAATGCAGTAGGGCGGCATGATGTAAACAACATTGCCCAATGGCCGGAGAAATATATTTTGGCTCAAATAAAAATCATACAATAATTGTTGAATAGAATTGAAGTAAGAAGTGGCTTCACCAGTTTTAATTTCAATGCCCAGTATGGTTCCCTGTTGGCGTACTTCTTTTACCAGTTTATTGTTTTGAATGGATGCCGCAAAATGCTGATGCCTTTCACAGATGAATTGAATTTGTTGCTGGCATTTTTCACCAACTAATAATTCCATACTTGCATTGGCCGCAGCACAGGCCAAAGGGTTAGCGGTATAAGAATGTCCATGAAAAAAAGTTTTGCTTGTATCATCGGCATAAAACGCATCAAAAATTTGTTGAGTACAAACCGTGACACCCAATGGCATAAAACCTCCAGTGATACCTTTGGATAAACAAATTATATCCGGCTGATTTTTTAAATAATTAACAGCGAAATTTTTTCCTGTTCTTCCAAAGCCAGTCATCACTTCATCTGCAATACTGATGACATTTTTTTCTTTTGTCACTGCAATTAGTGCATCTAAATATTGCGGTTCATACATCAGCATACCAGCTGCTCCCTGAACAAGCGGTTCAAAAATAAACGCTGCCACATCCCCATTATCAGCCCATTCAGCTAGTTGTTGTTTGATATTGTCAATATTTTTTTCATTGGGTAATGGCAATCTTTTTACCTCAAATAAAAAGGAATTGAATGCCGCATTAAAAGCATTTCTTTCCGCCACACTCATTGCTCCAAACGTATCTCCATGATAAGCATTATCAAATGCGATGATGGTTGTTTTGTTATGAATACCCCGGTTATGCCAGTATTGTATTGCCATTTTTAATGCTACTTCCACCGAAGTGGAACCATCATCTGAAAAAAATATTTTGGCAAAATGATCGGGTAAAATATTGATCAGTTTTTTTGACAACTCAATTGCAGGCGTGTGTGTAAAGCCTGCAAATATTACATGCTCTAATGTTTTGGCCTGTTCAGCAATCGCATTGGCAATAGATTCATTGCAATGCCCATGAATATTCACCCACCAGGAAGCAATGGCATCGATATATTCTTTTCCATCTGCAGTAAACAAAGTGCAGTCTTTTGCCTTCACTACATGCAATGGTGCTTTGGCTGTTTTCATTTGTGTAAATGGAGGCCAGATAAAATCACCGTTGGTTGTTGTCATGCTTACAAATTTATGGAAACTGTTTTTGCAAAAGCAGCAATGGAATTGCTGTCAATTTTTTCAAATGCGGGAATAGTAAAGAGTAAAGGCAATTGTGTTTGCACTAAAATAAATTGTCTTGTTGATTCAATCATTTCGTCACTGAAAACCAAACCGGCAATAGTGATATTTCTTTGCTGCAATGCATTTACTGTAAGCAAGGTATGGTTGATGCTTCCGAGATAATTATTTGAAACCAGGATAACAGGAAAATTAAATTGTTTTATCAAATCAATATTTAAAAACCCTAACGCCAAAGGGCTCATAATACCGCCTGCCGTTTCAATCAGCAAAGGATTATTTGCAGCAGGCAAAGTAAAGTCGGTGGGTTTAATTTCAATACCATCCTGCATTGCAGCATAGTGAGGCGATGCTGCAATGCTAAGCCGGTATCTTTCCGGATGAATGACACACCTGCGATTGATTACATTTTTTTGAATGAATACACTGTCTGAATTCTCTAAATCTCCCGCCTGCACTGGCTTCCAGTAATCATATCCCAATGCCTGGCAAATAACGGCCGAACAAATTGTTTTGCCAATACCAGTGTGTATGCCTGCGATGATGATGTTCACTTAAAAAAAATTTCAGAAAAAATGGTGAAAGGATTTTTGTCTAAAGGATTTTATTACTTACTTTATTGCCTGACCCTGAGTTTGAAATTGTATTAGCGGCAAATAAAAGACAAGCCTTTATATCATCTGATTCAAACATTGAATATTCTTCAATTATATCTTCATAAGCCCCCCCTTTCAAGCATTTTTAAAACCTGTTCTACTGATATTTGCATCCCCCTTATCACAGGCTTACCCGTTAATATTTGATTTTTTTTTGTAATCCTGTTTAGCAATGTAGTATCCATAAAATCTATTTTAGTAAAGTTAATTATTTTTGATGTGCTGTGCTGCTGCCACAGAATTAAATATTTCAATCAACTGGATGGAAACAACAGAATCAATATTGTGAACTTTTTTAATAGTGTCCAGAACCATTGTTGGAGAAACTAATGAAATGTTTGACGAGAACAATGGAACATTTCTTTTCTGGAAATCACTATGCACTTCATCAATATTACTCCAACTGAAATAGAGACCGCCAATTGTCTATAGGAGAAATTGAATACCAAGAATTAGACCAAGATAACGATGTGTGCGGCGTATGTTGTAGTGTTTGCTTTTTGCCATTACCGTTAGTTCATAGACATTTAAAATTAATTATTCTGTTTAAAAATTATTCAAACTCTTTCTTATTGTTTTCAGCAATATATTTATCCAATGCTTTTTTTCCAAACTGTTTAAACACCACCGGTGTTACAATCATATCTAACAAAGTAGAGCTGATTAAGCCGCCGAGAATAACTGTTGCCACAGGGTATAGAATTTCTTTGCCTGGTGCAGATGCATCTAAAGTTAAGGGAATTAATGCCAATGCAGCTACCAATGCAGTCATTAATACCGGTACCAATCTTTCCAACGAACCACGGATGATCATTTTATCTCCGAAGATTTCTCCTTCGTTTTGTACCAAATGAATGTAATGGCTGATCATCATTATACCGTTGCGGCTGGCAATACCTGTTAGCGTGATAAAGCCAACTAAAGTAGCAATGGAGAAAGTGCCGCCTGTTAATGAAACAGCTATTACACTTCCTATTAACGCCAATGGGATATTCAGCATAATTTGAAATACAATCCTGGAAGATTTAAAATGACTAAAGAGTACTAAGAAGATACCGAGGAAAGAAAAGATACTTAAAATACCAATGAGTTTGGATGCAGACTGCTGGCTCTCAAACTGTCCGCCCCATTGTAAAAAATATCCCTGCGGCAGTTTTAAATTGGCATTTACTTTTTGCTGCATTTCTTTTACAGTAGTTCCTAAATCCCTGCCTTGCACATTGCAGCTTATCACAATCCTTCGCAAAGTATTTTCATGATAAATACTGTTGATACCATTTTCTAATTCTATTTTGGCAATTTGCTGTAAAGGAATTAATGAGCCATTGGGTAAAGAAATTTGTGTGTTGCCGATGGCATCCAAATCCTGCCTGGCACTATCGGTGGTACGTAATAAAATATCAAAACTTTTTTGCCCATCTAATATCTGGCTGCTTACTTTTCCGTTGTAAAATATCTCAATATCCTCTGCCACTTTACCCACCTGCAAGCCATAACGCTGTACTGCCTGCCTATCAATTTTTATTATCAACTGTGGCACTAAAACTTGCTTTTCTATTTGTAAGTCAACTACGCCGGGTATATTACTTACCATTTCTTTTAACTGTGCTGCACTGTTTCTTAATTCAGTAAGATCGTTGCCAAATATTTTTATTGCTACCTGTGCTCTTACTCCAGAAAGTAAGTGGTCCAATCGATGAGATATTGGTTGGCCAATATTTACTGTAACACCTTTTAATACATCCAGCTTCTCTCTAATCTGGGTTAACACTACATCCCGTTTTTTTACAAAGTCGGGCTTTAATGCCACTTCAATTTCGGAGTTGCTGGGCGGCTCTGCATGTTCATCTAATTCTGCTCTTCCTGTTCTTCTTGCAGTTAATAAAACGCCATCTGCTTTTAAAATTTGTTGTTCGGCGATAGTACCAATTTTATTGGCTTCCGCTAAAGAAGTACTGGCAGGTGTAGATAAATTAATGGTAAAGCTTCCTTCATTAAATGGGGGTAAAAATTCTGTACCAAAAAACGGTACAATGCTGATGGCTGCTATTATAACTCCAATGGCAATGCCGATAATAAGCCTGGGCCGCTTTAATCCCCAATGCAATAATTTTGTATCCTGTTTCTTCAGCCATTTTACTAAGCCACTATTTTCTTCTGTATTAATTTCATTTGGTTCGGTTTTCTTTTTCTTATTCCAAAATTTTAAATTAACATGGCGTAAATTTTTAGGGGTACTCATTAAATAGCTGCACAAAGCCGGAGTAACGGTTAATGAAACTGCCAGCGATGCAATAATGGATGTGATGTAAGCAATGCCAAGCGGTGCAAATATTTTACCCTCTATACCCTGCAAATAAAATAGGGGCAGAAACACCAGCACCACAATTATAGTGGCATATACAATGGAATTTCTTACTTCACTGCTGGCTTCATAAATTACTTTCATTAATGGTTGTGGATGTTCGCTTGCCCAGTTTTCTTTTAACCGTCTAAATACATTCTCCACATCTACAATGGCATCATCTACCAGCTCCCCAATGGCAATGGCCAGTCCGCCCAAGGTTAATGTATTAATTGAAATACCAAACATTTTAAAAACGATGGCAGTAATAATAAGTGAGAGGGGAATTGCTGTAAGCGTAATAATGGTTGTTCTGAAATTAAGCAGGAACAAAAACAAAATAATCACTACCAAAATAAAACCATCCCTTAGTGCATCTTCTACATTGGTTAACGAGTTAACAATGAAATTCTTTTGCTGAAAAACATCGGTATTAATTTTTACATCTTTTGGTATAGATTTTTTTATATCTTCTATTGCCTTAATTATTTCGGCTGTTAACGTAACTGTATTAGCTCCCGGCTGTTTTTCGATACTTAAAATAACTGCAGGTTTGCCGTTTAAAGAACCATCGCCCCGTTTAATTGGGCCACCAAATTTTAAGTCGGCTACCTGTTTTAATAATATCGGTGCATTGTCTTTATTGGTGATAACCGTATTTGCCAAATCATCTAAAGTATTAGCCCTGGCTATATTCCTAACCAAAACTTCACTTCCTTTTTTATTATCAACAAAGCCACCCGTTGTATTGATATTAGTAAGTTGCAGGGCATTGTCTATATCATTAATGGAAACATTAAACTGCCGCATTTTTTCCGGGCTAATCAGCACCTGGTACTGCAATTTTTCTCCACCAATAGGTATCACCTGGCTAATGCCTTTTATACTCATCAATCTTCTGCGAATGGTAAAATCGCTCAGTGTTCTTATGTCTGCCGCCGAAGTAGAATCTGCTGTTACTGCTATCATCATAAACTGCCCCATTACAGAACTGATAGGCCCCATTACCGGCACAATTTTATTGGGCAACTGGACCGTTTGTAATTTTTCTGCCGTTAACTGTCTTGCCCGATATACATCTGTACTCCATTCAAACTCTACAAATACCAATCCTAAACCCGGGCTGGCAACAGAACGTACCACTTCTACACCCGGTGCACCATTCAATGAGGTTTCAACCGGCAGCATTACCTGTGCTTCAATTTCTTCAGGTGCCATACCATTGGCTTCCAAAAAAATAGTTACTCTTGGCCTGTTTAAATCGGGCAGCACATCAACCGGTAAATTGATTAAAGTAATAACACCATATAGCATTATCAATGCAGCGGTAGCCACTACAAACAAACGGTTGCGAAGAGAAAATTGAATGAGTTTATTGAGCATTGTTTGATATTATAATTCTGCAATAAAAATATTTGCTTGCAGCTTGTATTGGTTGCTGAATAAAGATAAATAAGTAAACGAGTGCGATCCAGAAAAAAATCGGGACAGGCTGCCAATGCAGCTCAACAGAATTACTAAAGCCTGGTACAAAAAATAGCCCTCTTTTACAAAAAACTAATGCTTCATATCCTTCATATCATTATGCTTCATTCCTTTCATATCTGCAGAAGTACCTTCTGCAACATTGAAAACAAAATCGCTGGTGTAAACTTTTCCTTTTGATTGATACTGAATCCAGCCACGGTAAACACCGGGCTTATCAAATGTGGTATGTAAATCAAACTTGCCGCCTTCAACACTTGGGTGCACATGTAAATATTTTTTATCAGCAAGGCTAACTACCACCATGTGGGCTTTTGCACCCAGGTAATCTTCCAGCGTATTTACATCCACGGCTGTACCATTTTGCATCACTACACCATTAATGTGCATAGGCATATTGGTTAAAAATTTACCGCCCTCGGGAGTAAGCTTTACAGAAAAGCCATTCCCTCCTTCGCCTGTTAATTTATCTGTACCATATTTTTTTGCAGCAGGTGCTGTACCCGTTACGGCCACATTTAAAACATCAACGGTATGGTTACCTCCACTTGGTTTGTAATCAGCGAACAAAGTGTACTTACCCGGTGCAGGAAATTTTTCTTTAACGCTGTAAGATCCATCAGCATTAAATTCAGGATGTATATGGTTGAACCAGCTTAAATCTTCACTCACTACAATGAGATGAATTTTTTTTGTATGCTCTACATCCAGTGCAACTTGCTCAGCAGCATTATCTTTTTTCTTTGGGGTCATTATTAAATTAACCTCCTCATTTGGATTTACCGTTGCAGGATTGGTACTAAACTGCATAGCCACATTACTTGGTGCTGCGGCGTTATCATTATGTTCCAGCTTCATGCCGCATTTTGGGCAGGTGTCTCCTTCTTTGCCTGTTACTTCGGGGTGCATTGGGCAGGCAAATACATGGTCTTCGCTGTGAGCTGTCTCTTTTTTAGTAGAATCTGCAGTAGCAGTTTTTGTTTCCTCACTGTTGTTATTGCAGGCAGCAAAGAAAAAAACTGTACTCATTGCGATAACAGCCATTGAAATGTTAGATGCTTTTTTCATTTTTGTGATTTTTAGTTTTTAATAAATATTTATTGATTGAGATAAATTGTTTTCATTTGATAAACCCCTGTGGTAACTATTCTTTCGCCTTCTTCCACACCTTTAATAATAGTGGTGTATTTACCATTGGAAGCGCCTTTGCTGATGTAGCTGATGCTGTATTGTTCTGCTTTATCTTTTACAAATAATACAGGCTTGCCATTTACTTCTGTAATAGCATCATCGGGTACTATTACCTGCGTGGAAATGTTTTTTGAGGATAGAGACAGGTTGATACTTTCGCCAATTTTAAATTGCCCTTGGGGATTTACAATTTCAAAAATTACTTTCTGCGATTGATTGGCAGCATTAACTTCCTGTGCTGCAGATATTAATTTTAACTGATACAGTGTGGTATCGCTTTTATTATTTGATGATGTGGTAACACCAGCCAGTTCTTTTAATTGATTGGCATCTGCAGCAAACGACTGTGCCTCCACATAAACTTTATTCAGGTTGGTAACTTCCAATAAAGTTTCGCCGCTGTTAATAAAAGAACCTACAGAATAATTGTAATTACCCACTACCCCTGTAATAGGAGAAACGAGGTTAAAATATTTTGCAGCCTGCACTTTTTGCAAAGGAATATTCTGATACAAAGCCCTGTTTTTTTCTGCCTGTTCCAATCTTGCTCTGGCTTCGGTAATATCTTTTTTGGCGGCAATATCCTCTATCTTCATCAGCCTGTCGTATTGAATTTTAGCTGCCGTGTATTGTGCTTCTGCTTCATTGCGTTTTGCTTTCCAGTCGCTGTTTTGGGCAATGATGCTTGATTGTGTACCTGCATCAATGGTTTGTTCTACTACTGCAATTACCTGCCCTGCACCAACCGTTTGTCCCGGTGTTGCTATCAATGAAATTATTTTACCGGTTTGGGGTGATTGTATTACGGCCCTGCTTTGCGGCGAAGTTACAACAGTGGCCAGCACCTGTGTTGACTGGTTGAAATCGCCTGATTCAATTTTTTGAGTAAGTATATTAAAAAGAAATTGTGATTCCTTTTCAACAATGAAAGTACCGGAAAGTGAACCACCTGATTTAGCACCTGCCTCATCATTTTCACCTTCATGTGCTGTTACTGTGTTGAAAGTGGCCGTGGGTAATAAGCAGCATAAAATGATGATAGCTGCTGCTACTTTACGGTTTGTTTTTTTCATTATAAAAAACATCAGCAGCATTCCTGCCAATAAACTTATGATTACATTGAACAGTGTGCTTTGATACCAGTGCTTAGTAACTGCTCCTTCATCATGAACAACTGCCAATTCTTTTCCAATTTCAATGTCTTTTACCAAAATCAAATCGGGGCCTAAGGCCGAATTTATGTTTACAGTCAGGTTGTATGCTTTCTTTGCAGGAAATATACCTCTTACTTCATACACTCCTTTATCAACCTGCTTTACCGTTAATTTTATATTGGGGTTATCTGCTACAGTAATTTGCACAGTAGCACTGTCAACAGGTGCATTGCTGTTAAAATCGCTGGCATATAATTTTAATACCGCTTCCTTACCAGGAGATAAGGGCTGGTATTTAAACAACAATTCATATACATCCGAAACAGCTTCGTTGCTGAAGTAAGCAGCAGGTTTTACAGAGGCTTTTTTTGCATCGCCGTGGTCTTCACCATCATGTGCAAACAGGGAGAAGGGTACTAATAATAAAATTAAAAATTTGCGTATCATAATGTTCCTGTTAAATATTTTATAGATAGTATGGTTTGATTATAATTCCTGATAGCTTCCAGGTATTTTAGTTGTATTGAATAGGCATCATTAATATTTCGCAGGTAATTGATATAATCGTTTTCGCCACTTACGAAAAACCGTTTTGCAGTATTAATAATTTCATTGGCTTTTTTAATACCTATTGTTTGATAATATTTTAAGGATTGTTCATTAATTGCCAACTCATTTTGTGCCTGTATCAATTGCACAGCAAGTTGCTGCTGCAACCCATTAGTTTTTTGCTTTGCAATTTCCAACTCAGTTTTTGCCGCATTAATATTCCCTTTGTATTGCCCAAACCATAGGGGCACAGTAATGCCAAACCGGAACCGGTTGCCAACAGGAGTACTTCTTTCGCCCTGGTTAAAATAGCCAAAGGCTAAACCAGGTAAAGCCTTATTTTTTTGCAGTTCAATATTTTTTTCACTGATGTTTTGCATTTGTTTATACAATTCAATAGTTGGATTATAAACCAATGCCGCACTGTCCTGTTGTGCTGTAATAGCCACCAATTGACTGGTTAGCTGCATAGCCCTGAATGGCTCCTGCAGGCCAGTTAAAAATTGCAACTGGCTTTGCAGGTTGCTTACATTTATTTGTGATTGCAGATATTGATTGTGTATTTCGCCATATTGTGTTTCTGTAAATACTTTTTGCAGGTAATCAATTTGTCCTGCATCAAACTGGCGGCTGGCAGATGTAGCAATTCCTGCATACACCGTGTCCTGTATGTACAGCTGTTTTTGTAAGGTATCAGCATATTGCAGCAATAAATACAATTGCTTTACCTGGAATTTTATTTCGGTTTCCGTTACTACTTTTTCTTTTTCAGCCAAACCAATACGCTGCTTTTGCAATTGGTATTGCTTACTGTAAACAGTAGGGAATTCTATTGATTGGGTAATACTACCGGTATAAAAATTACCAGTGGGGCTTTCTACAAATACTTCAGGATTGGAAAGATTGATGCTGCTTTTAAGCAATTGCTTTTGTTGCTTAATAACTAAGCCGGACGCTGAAATATTTTTACTGTTTTTTACAGCCATGCTTACAGCATCTGCTTCTAAAATTTGTTTTTGACAAAAAGAAGCAACTGATAAAAACAGGCTTATAAAAATTAATGTGCTACGTATAAACATAAAAAAAAATGATTACAATAACTGAACAATACAATTTACCATAGGGCAAAATGCAAATAGTTTGATGAGCAAAAGCCATCAAACACAGTTAAGATAATCAAATCTGGAAACGCTGAATTGCTATGAGTATGTCGGGAGGGGGAGGATAAAAAAATCTTACTATTTCTTTATGAGGAAAAGGCTTTTTAATATTAAATAAATCTATTCCAAAAAAAGTAGTAGTGATTGCCACAAACGCAGGTGCATTAATAATTGTTTTAGCAGTAAGATTCTTATCCACATTTTGAAACTTAACTACTTTATCATTGCAGCAACCGCCCTTTTCTGAATTTTCTTTTGAATCATGATGGTGTTTTACAGCTTTATCATGGTGCTGGTGTGCTTTACCACCAGCATGATGATGATGATGAACTGTTGTTTCAATGGCTTCTTCCTCATCGTGATGATGTGGTGCATTAAATCCCATATTGATACCCACCGCACAGGCAAAACCCACTACAGTATTAAATGCAAATACTAATAGTAAGAAAGCTGCTTTTAATTGTATGGATATGTTTCGTTTCATTGACTCTTGCACAAAAATAGGGTAATTAGTTGAAAACAACGATTGACTGATTGTAAAGTCAGGGCTACAAATACAAGGCGTTAATAGCTATATTAACATTTTGAGTTAGGCTTTTATCTAGGTTTTTAAATTTGATTACGTCATTGCCATCAGCATGAACATGGATGGGAGTTTCTGTTGCTTCCCCATCGTGATGATGTTTGGTATTGAAGCCCATATCTAAAACCCACAGCACAGGCAAAACCAATAGCTGTATTAGTTGAGAACATTATTAGAAGTAAGGCTGCCTTTCGTTGTATGGATATATTTCGCTTCATTTAATTTATTATGAAAGTATGGTAATTGTCTGAAAAAAAATGCCTGATTGTAAAGACTAATAAAACCCTGAAACGGTTTCTATCAAACTATCTATTTGCACTCTGGTATTAAAGCTATGCAAACAAATCCGTATCCGCTCTTTACCCACTGGAACAGTTGGTGAAAGAATCGGTCTTACAAAAAATCCTTTATCAAATAAATAGGTGGCCAATGCTTTTGTTTTAAAATTATCTCCCACCACCATTCCCTGTATGGGTGAATGACTGTCGATAAATGAAATACTGCTGATGCTGCTGATAGCCTTTCTAAAATAATCAATCAATTCATTTAACAACGTTCTATTTGCATCCGGCAACAGCTGATATGCTTTTTGCATTTGCAAATAAATATGCGGCGGCAATGCAGTGGCATAAATGAAAGACCTTGCCTGGTTAAGCAAATAATTACGCAGCACATTGCTACCGGTAACTACTGCCCCATGAAGCCCGACTGCTTTTCCAAATGTATGTACCACTGCATACACTTCATTTTCTAATTTATATTTACAAACCAGCCCATCACCTTTATCACCAAACACCCCAGTGGCGTGTGCTTCATCTACTATTAATAAAGCACCATGCTGTTTACAAAGTGCTGCTATTTCTTTCAATGGCGCTTCATCGCCATCCATTGAATAAATAGATTCTACTGCAACAATTTTTTTTCCTGTGGCGACCTGTAATTTCTTTTCTAAATCTATCAGGTCATTGTGCTTAAAACGTAGCCGGTTGGCATAGCTCAATCTCATGCCGTCGATGATGCTGGCGTGAATGTATTCATCAGAAATAAAAGTATCACCTTTGGCTGCAATGCAGCTGAACAATCCTACATTGGCCATATAACCCGTATTGAAAATTAATGCGGCTTCCCTGTTGTGAAAGTTTGCAATGAGTTGTTCTGTCTGTTCTGCCAAAGCAGAATTGCCGGTGATAGAACGGGAACCGGTGGCACCGGATGGAAGATCATTTTTTTCTGTTTGATTAAGCACTCCACTTTGTGCAAACCCAAAATAATCGTTGGAACTGAAATCAATTTTATCAGTGGCATGTATGAGTGTACGGAGCGTACCTATTGATTTTTTCTCTTCTAATTTTTGTTGAAGGTAATGGTCAAAATTTTCGTTAGCGGATGAAGTTGACAATGTAAGAGAGTTTTTAAAGTTTACACCTTTTTAAAAGGTGTAAACTTTATATTTATGATGCAGCAGCTTCTTTTTCTTTCACATCTTTAAAAGCCTTTCGTGGCGTGAGCCCCAGCATTTTGAACATCTGCATATCGGTATCAAAATCGGGATTGGGTGTAGTGAGTAATTTCTCCCCGGCAAAAATAGAATTGGCACCGGCCATAAAACACATCGCCTGTTCTGCAATACTCATTTCATTTCTTCCGGCGGATAAACGCACCACACTTTTTGGCATCAATATTCTTGCCGTGGCAATCATCCGCAGCATTTCGTCAATGCCAATTCTTTGATTGTCCTGCAGCGGCGTACCTTCTACCGGCACCAGTGCATTGATTGGAACAGAATCTGGATGCTGTTCCATGGTTGATAAAGTATGCAGCATTTTTACCCGGTCATCATCTGTTTCGCCAAGGCCGACAATGCCGCCACAACAAACACTCAATTTTGCCTTACGAACATTGTTCAATGTATTCAGCCTGTCTTCAAAAGTACGGGTGGTGATGATGTTATTATAATTATCGCTGCTGGTATCAATGTTGTGATTGTAGGCAAAGCAGCCGGCTTCTTTTAATCTTTCTGCCTGCTCGTAGGTGAGCATGCCGAGTGTGCAGCAAACTTCCATTCCCATTTCATTTACTTCACTCACCATTTCCAGCACCCTGTCAAAATCTTTGTTGTCTCTCACTTCTCTCCAGGCAGCGCCCATGCACAACCTGCTGGCTCCATTTGCTTTGGCTACTTCGGCTCTTGCTTTTACTTTTTCTACCGTCATCAATGGCTCCACTTCAATGTCTGTTTGGTAACGGGCTGCCTGCGGACAGTAAGCACAGTCTTCTTTGCAGCCGCCGGTTTTGATGGAGATGAGGCTGCTGATCTGCACTTCGCTGTAGGCCTTGTTTTGGCGGTGTACGCTGGCTGCTTCAAAAATTAAATCGAGTAATGGCTTGTAATAAATTTCTTTTATTTCTGAAAGGGTCCAGTCTTTTTTTATGGTCATGGCGGTTGGTTGAATGTGGTTGCAAATATAATATTTCAGAGAGAGGGAGAAAAAGAAATAAACCATGCTATGGCAGCAATATTGTCTGCTACAGATTGTTTTACGATTATTTTTCTGCTGCCCATTGACGGATGAGTTTTTTGCTGTAAGCAGGAGCCTGTTCAATAGTTAATGTCTTTTCCTGAGTAGATTTTAAGGCAGCTTTTTTTGCAATGCCTGGTAATCTTTTTCGGGAATTAAAACATACTTCTTTTTATCAATAAGAAGCATTTGATG
>JANLQY010000052.1:0-62798 GCA_031368105.1 Chitinophagaceae bacterium | reverse complement strand
GGATTTATTGTTTTTAAAGCTCACAGTTTTTCTTTGTTCTGTTCTTCTATTACAACTTTTGTTCTTGGTTTTATTCTTAACAAATATGTTGTGTTCACCGCATCCAATCTCCGGGGCAGGATACAATTTTTCCGTTATTTTTTAGCGTCGCTTTCCAGCTTTTGTATCAACTATTTTTTATTGAATGCACTCGTTTTGTACCTGCACATGTACCCGGTACTGGCCCAGGTAATTGTAACTGCCATTGTGGTCACCATCAGTTTTTTTATGCAGCAGTATTTTACTTTTAAGGTAAAGGAAGAAGTTGTATAAATGTTGGGCTTTCGGCATCAGTTCATTATTCAACTTCAGTTGCGGCTATTCATTACAACTCCGGCACAAATGCCAACCCACTAATCTTCACCGTGGTTTTCATTGCTATCCGCCAGCCAGTCTTCTTTCCATTCATTATTCGACATTTTGCATGTCCTTATCATAGTTAAAAGCTGATATACTGCCATTTTATCACTCCATCCCCAATGGCACAATCATTGACAAGCTACACTGAACAAAAAAATACAATCAATCATGGGAAAAATCATTGGTATAGATTTAGGAACAACCAACAGTTGCGTTGCGGTTATGGAAGGCAACGAGCCTGTGGTAATAGCAAACGATGAAGGCCGCCGTACCACGCCGTCTATCGTGGCATTTTTAAAAAATGGCGAACGCAAAGTAGGTGATCCTGCCAAAAGGCAAGCCATCACCAATCCTCAGAATACAATTATGAGTGTGAAGCGTTATATGGGCCACAAATGGAACGAAGTAACAACCGATATAAGTCACAGCAGCTACAAAGTGGTAAAAGGTGACAATGATACAGTGCGTATTGACATAGATGGCAGAATGTACACACCACAGGAAATAAGTGCTATGATTTTGCAGAAAATGAAAAAAACTGCAGAAGATTACCTGGGCCATGAAGTAACAGAAGCT
Source organism: Chitinophagaceae bacterium (assembly GCA_031368105.1). GTDB lineage: Bacteria > Bacteroidota > Bacteroidia > Chitinophagales > Chitinophagaceae > Ferruginibacter. Next base: position 61,823 of record JANLQY010000052.1, on the reverse strand, counting down.
GTGATAACAGTACCAGCTTATTTTAATGATGCTCAGCGCCAGGCTACCAAAGAAGCTGGTGAAATTGCCGGCTTAAATGTACGCCGTATCATCAACGAACCTACTGCTGCAGCATTGGCTTACGGCATGGATAAAAAACACCAGGATCAAAAGATCGCTGTGTTCGATTTGGGTGGTGGTACATTTGATATTTCTATTCTTGAATTAGGCGAAGGAGTATTTGAAGTAAAAAGCACTAACGGTGATACCCACCTTGGCGGCGATGATTTTGATAAAGTGATCATGGACTGGCTGGCGGATGAATTTAAAAAAGATGAAGCCATCGACCTGCGTAAAGATCCAATGAGCTGGCAGCGTTTGAAAGAAGCTGCAGAAAAAGCAAAAGTGGAGTTGTCTTCTTCTGCTGAAACAGAAATCAATTTGCCTTATATCACTGCAGTGGATGGCGTGCCTAAGCACTTGGTGAAAAAATTAACCAGGGCCAATTTTGAAAAATTAGCTGACAGTTTATTTGAAAGGTGCCTGAAGCCTTGTGAACTGGCTTTGAAAGATGCCAATTTATCGATCAACGATATCAACGAAATTATTTTGGTAGGCGGCAGTACCCGTATTCCTAAAGTACAGGAAATTGTAGAAAAATTCTTTGGTAAAAAACCAAATAAAGGAGTGAATCCGGATGAAGTGGTGGCAGTAGGTGCCTGCATACAGGGCGGTGTATTAACGGGTGAAGTAAAAGATGTGTTGTTGTTAGACGTTACACCGTTGAGTCTTGGTATTGAAACGATGGGTGGTGTAATGACAAGATTGATTGAAAGCAACACCACTATCCCAACAAAAAAATCTGAAACATTCAGTACTGCCAGCGATAACCAGCCGGGTGTACAGATTCATGTGCTGCAGGGCGAAAGGCCAATGGCAACTCACAATAAAAGTTTGGGTATGTTCAACCTGGATGGCATACCACCAGCACCAAGAGGTGTACCGCAGGTGGAAGTTATTTTTGATATTGATGCCAATGGTATTTTGCATGTAACGGCAAAAGACAAAGGCACCGGCAAGAGCCACAACATCCGCATTGAAGCAGGCAGCGGCTTAAGCAAAGAGGAAATTGAAAAAATGAAAACCGAAGCTAAAGCCAACGAAGCAACTGATAAAGCGGAAAAAGAAAAAGTAGAAAAAATTAACCAGGCCGACAGCTTAATATTCCAGACAGAAAAACAATTGAAGGAATATGGCGAAAAAATCAGTGCTGATAAAAAGGCACCTATCGAAGCAGCTTTAGCCAAACTGAAAGATGCCCACAAAGCTCAGGACATTGCGGCCATTGATACTGCCATGACAGAAATGAATGCAGCATGGGCAACCGCCAGTGAAGAAATGTACAAAGCAACGCAGGAAGCAGATGGAGCACAGCAAGGCCCTGCCGACGGTGCTGAACAGCCTCACCAGGGTGATGCTCCTAATGCAGACCATGTGGAAGATGCACAGTTTGAAGAAGTGAAATAAAGTTGTAAGTAATAAGTTATAAGTGAAAAGCCCTTGCAGTAATGTGGGGGCTTTTTAGTGTATAAAATTTTCAGCATTAATTTAATAATGCGATATTTAACTTTAGGAACCTGAAACTCAGGAACTACATATCTAACCAGCCTCATTGATTGTATGATAAAAAACAAAACAGATTATTTTTTTTATAAAGAAGCAGACAGGATTATTTCAGGAAGGGTGCCAAAAACATTTTCAGTAAGGCTGAAACTTCTGTTGGTTCCTGATCCTATCGGCAAATTTATGTGCCTTTTGAGAGCGGTGGAATATTATGACAATTGCAATACAGGTATTGTTGGCAAACTAAAAGGAAAATTTTATAAACAGCAATTTCGCAAGACCAGTCTTAAATTGGGATTCAGTATTCCTCCCAATGTTTTTGGCCCCGGATTATTTATTCCGCATTATGGTACCATTGTTATCAATGCCAAAGCAAGGGTCGGGGCCAATTGTGTGTTGCATACTTCCACCTGCATTACTGCAAAAGAAGGAATCAATATCGGCGATAATTTTTACTTCTCCACCGGGTCAATATTGGCAGGTAATATACAGCTCAATGACAGTGTTACTGTTGGTGCAAATTCTTTGGTAAATAAAAGTTTTATTGAAACCAATGTGTTGATTGGCGGTTCGCCAGCAAAGGTTTTGAGAGAGCGGAAAGCCTGGTACCTCGAAGATGGAAATGAATATGAGCAGCGTGTCAATAAAATTAATGAGCTTAAAATGAGCCTGTACAAATAAAGTTTGATACATGCTCCTCAGAAAAATAATCTATTGCTTTCTTTTTATCTTTTTTACCTGGCTGGCCATTACCACCCGTACCCATGCCGCATGGTTTCATCCATTCATTGCGGAGTATGGCGGAGATACTATCTGGGCCGGTATGTTTTTATTTTTCCTGCGTATCTTTTTTGGTAAAACATCTTTGTGGAAACTGGCACTGATCAATGTTGGATTGGGTGTAGCAGATGAAGTGCTGCAATTGTATCATGCGCCCTGGATAGAAGCCATCCGGCATACAAGGATTGGGGGATTAATGCTGGGCTTTGGTTTTTTGTGGAGTGATATTGTTTGTTATGCAGTGGGTACGGTGCTGGCGTATTTTATTGTTGTGTTGATAGAACGGGTGATTAAAGTAAATGTCATTTTATCTTAATCATTTCTTTCAAACAGTAAAAAATAAAAAAAGCTACGTCCAATGAAAAATTATCACAACGCAGCTTTTAAAATTATTTATAAAAAAGGAGAGGAGGTTTTATGCTAACTCCACATCACTGGCCATCATCTCTTTTACCAAAGCAGCTAAATCATATTTTGGAACCCAGCCCAATTTTGTTCTTGCCTTGGTAGCATCACCAATTAATAAATCCACTTCTGTTGGCCTGAAATATTCCGGATCTACTGCCACCACTGCTTTTCCAACTGGTAACTGGTATACAGGATTGCTGCAGGATTTTATTGTGGCCGATTCATTTACACCTGCTCCAATAAAGTTGAGTTCTATTCCTACTTCTGCAAAAGACAATTTCACAAAATCCCTTACCGTGGTGGTAATGCCGGTGGCAATTACAAAATCTTCCGGCTCATCCTGCTGCAAAATACGCCACATCGCTTCTACATAATCTTTTGCATGGCCCCAGTCTCTACGGGCATCCAGGTTGCCGAGGTATAATTTTTCCTGCTTCCCTTTTACAATGGCCGACACAGCACGGGTAATTTTACGGGTTACAAATGTTTCACCTCTCAATGGGCTTTCATGATTGAAAAGAATACCATTGCATGAATACATTCCATAAGCTTCCCGGTAGTTGACAGTAATCCAGTAAGCATATAATTTAGCTACGGCATAAGGGCTCCGTGGATAGAAAGGAGTGGTTTCATTTTGCGGCACCGCCTGCACCAAACCATACAATTCAGAAGTGCTGGCCTGGTAAATACGGGTTTTTTTTTCCAATCCTAAAATCCTGATTGCTTCCAGCAAGCGCAGGGTGCCAACACCATCAGCATTGGCGGTATATTCCGGTTCATCAAAACTTACTTTTACATGGCTCATGGCAGCCAGGTTATAAATTTCATCGGGCTTTGTTTCCTGTATAATCCGGATCAGGTTGGTGCTGTCCGTCATGTCGCCGTAGTGCAATTGAAAGCGTACATTTTTTTCATGCGGATCCTGGTACAGGTGATCTATGCGTTGTGTATTTATCAGCGATGACCTTCTTTTTATGCCATGCACTTTATAACCTTTATCCAATAAAAGGTCTGCAAGATAAGCACCATCCTGCCCGGTAACTCCTGTTATCAGAGCTGTCTTTCCATTAAAATTTTTCCCTGTACTCATTCTGCTGATGCTAATTTTGTATGTTGATGAATTACTTTTTAATTGTGGTTTTCTAAAAAATCTTTGTACGCCATTTTAATCCCTTCGCTTAATTCAATGGTATGTTTCCATCCTAAATTGTGGAGCTTGGTTACATCCATCAGCTTACGGGGTGTGCCATCCGGTTTGGTGGAATCGAAAACCAATTTTCCTTTGAACCCAACAATATTTTTTATCAATGTTGCCAAATCTGCAATACTTAAATCTTCTCCTGTTCCAATATTCACCAACTGTTCTTCATTATAATTTTCCATTAAAAAAATACAGGCTTCTGCAAGGTCATCGGCAAATAAAAATTCCCGTTTAGGCGTGCCCGTTCCCCACACCAGCACTTCTTCTGCATTACTAACTTTTGCCTCATGCATCTTGCGGATGAGCGCCGGTAATACATGTGAGTTATTCAAATTATAATTATCGCCAAAGCCATACAGGTTGGTCGGCATTACGCTTATAAAGTTACAACTATATTGGCGGCGGTAGGCTTCACACATTTTTATCCCTACAATTTTTGCAATGGCATACGGTTCGTTGGTTGGTTCCAGGGTGCCTGTCAGCAGGTAGTCTTCTTTTAATGGCTGCGGTGCCATTTTTGGGTAAATGCAGGAACTGCCAAGGAACATTAATTTAGTGACGGCGTTGTTAGCTGCCGCATGAATGATGTTGGCTTCTATCATTAAATTTTCATACAAAAAATCGGCACCAAAAGTATTATTGGCGTAGATGCCGCCTACTTTTGCAGCGGCTAAAAAAACATACTTAGGTTTTTCGGCAATAAAAAAATCATTCACTGCAGCCTGGTTACGTAAATCCAATTCTGATGAAGTCCGGGTGATGATATTGGTAAATCCTTTGCCAGATAAATGTCTAAAAATTGCACCTCCCACCATTCCCCGATGACCGGCAATATATACCTTACTGTTCAGCTCCATATCCTTTTATAATTAAAATTAAGGCTGCGAAGATAATTTTTTTAAGTAATTATAATTGATAAAAAGGCAGGGGGAGATTATTACTGGCTTACCTTAAAGTAATCGAGGTACCAGTCTATAAAATTGCTTACGCCTTCTTCAATAGAAGTGGAGGGATGATAACCTAAATTTGTTTTCAGGTCATTGATATCTGCGTATGTTTTGTACACATCTCCGGGCTGCATTGGCATCATTATTTTCTCTGCTTTTTTGCCCAGCTTTTTTTCAATGGCATCAATAAAAGCGGTGAGTTTTACCGGGTGGCTGTTGCCGATATTGTATAATTGATAAGGAGCTTTGGAAGAAGATGGTAGAGGATCTAATCCATTCCAGTCAGGGTTGCCTTTTGGCGGATTGTTGATCACTCTTTCCACGCCATCTACAATATCATCAATGTAGGTAAAGTCTCTTTCCATTTCGCCATTGTTAAATACTTGTATGGGTTTGCCGTCAATGATGGCTTTGGTAAATAAAAACATTGCCATATCCGGCCGGCCCCAGGGGCCATATACCGTGAAAAAACGCAGCCCTGTTGTTGGTAATTTATACAGGTGGCTGTATACATGCGCCATCAGTTCATTACTTTTTTTAGTAGCGGCATACAGGCTGATAGGATGATCTACTGCATGATTGGAATCAAAAGGAATTATTTCATTGAGCCCGTAAACACTGCTGCTGCTGGCATACACCAAATGCTTGATATTGAAATTGCGGCAGCATTCTAATAAATTGGCAAAGCCCACAATATTGCTTTCAATGTAGGCCGCAGGATTGGTAATGCTGTATCTAACGCCGGCCTGTGCAGCCAGGTTTACCACCACATCAAATTGTTGTGTTGTAAATAACTGATCGAGGTTTGTTTTATCTTCTAACTGCAGTTGTAAAAAAGAATAATTTTTTAACGTGTTACTTTGGTAAAGCTGGTTGTATTGTATTCCTTCCGGAGCAATGCCGGCAGCCTTCAGACGGTCGTATTTAAGACTTACCTGGTAATAATCATTTAATGAATCAAGCCCCACAACTTCCCATCCATCTACCACTAATTTTTTGGCTAAATGATAACCAATAAAACCTGCTGAACCTGTAACTAAAGCTTTCATGTAAAAAATTAATTGCTGAAAAGAGTGAAGTTATTTATTATAAGTGGAGTACAAAATATTTATGATTCTTTCAGAAGTATTGCCATCCCAGAATTCAGGAATGGTTCCTTTTTTCCAGTCGTTGGCCAATATTTTTTGCAGGTATAATTCCAGTTTTTCGATATTGTCGCCAATCAATTCATTGGTGCCCAGTGTCACCGTCTCCGGCCTTTCGGTTGAGTTTCTCAGGGTTAAACAAGGGATATGCAATACCGTTGCTTCCTCTGTGATGCCGCCGGAGTCGGTAATAATTCCCTGTGCATTTTTTACGAGATAAATGAATTCAAGATAGCCCTGCGGATCGATCATGATCAATTTATCGGCACTGATATTGAATGTGTCTAAAATTTTTCTTGTTCTGGGATGCACCGGGAATACCACCGGAGAATCGCCGGTAGATTTGGTGATGGCATCCAGCAATTGTTTTAATTTTTCAGGATCATCCACATTTGAAGGACGGTGCAGTGTGACTAAAAAATAATTGCCTGCTGTCAATTGGTACTCATCCCAAAAAGCAGGTTTCCTTATCCTGTCTAAATTTTGAAAGAGCGTATCAATCATGGTATTGCCCACAAAATGAATACTGCTTTCAGGAACCTGGTACCGTTTTAAATTATCATTGGCAATAGTGCTGGTGGTAAAGAAATGATCGCAAATAGAATCAGTAACAATTCGGTTGATCTCCTCCGGCATGGTCATATCTCCTGAACGGATACCTGCTTCCACATGCACTACATCCACACATAATTTTTTGGCAGTAATGGTACAGGCCATTGTAGAAGTAACATCTCCCACCACCAAAACCACATCCGGCCTGTTGTCGAATAATTCTTTTTCAAATTTTACCATGATGGCAGCTGTTTGCTCAGCCTGTGTGCCACCGCCACATTCAAGGTTGATGTGTGGATCGGGTATGCCCAGCTGTTCAAAAAAATCGCCGCTCATTTTTTTATCGTAATGCTGCCCGGTGTGTACCAGCCGGTATTGAATGGCAAGCCCCTGCGATTGTGCCTTGAAAATGGCTTTAATGATGGGGGCTACTTTCATAAAGTTGGGCCTGGCTCCTGCGATAATGGTTACTAACATAATTTTTTATGGGGTTACAATATTGAAAGGCTTTGTTCATATTCCGGAAACAGCCTTTTATAAGCATGAATTGATTTATTGTATAAAACGTTTCTATTAAGAGTTTATTATCGTGATTTTTATGGAGTACTTACTGCAAAGCAATGTGCTTCTCATTAAAGTATTTTTTTCTCTTTTATAAAATTGGCTATTTCTGTTGTAAAGATGGTAGCGCCATTCAGTTTTAAATGTGCTCCATCAAAATAATAATCTGCATTGCGATATACAGTATTGGTTGTATCATACAGCATAATATTGTTGCTGCCGCCTGCAAGTTCAGCAATCCTGTTTTGAAACCCAATGGAAGGGTTACCAAAATTAGGAGCACACGCAAATAGCAAAGTAATATTATTGTCCCGGCATATTTTTATAAAATTATTAAAACTTGCAATCCTGTTTTCATCTTCATACTTCTTATTATAAGTAACATACATGTTGGCAAATTGCATATTAAATCTTTTGTTGTGCCACGAGATGGGCATTGAGCCATCACTCAGCAGGGTATCCTGGTCTTTAAAATGTTTTTTTCGTAAATCAAAATTGCTGATGCTTAACTGGTGAACGATAAAAAGATCTGACAGTAGCTTATTTTTTTCACCTTCTTTAATCAATGCCTCTCTTATTTGAGGGTATTTCACCAAAGGATACATTCTGTCCAAACGGAATTTAATGGTAGTGTTTATCTGTAATTCAGCCGGGTCATCTACAGCCAGTACCAGCAGTCGAGGTTTTTTATTTCCATACTTTAACAGCTCTGTAAGCAGGTATTCGTGAAAGCTGATATTGGAACCGGGATAAGACAGGTTATAAGCTGTTGTATGTAATGAGTCTGCCAGTTGAGATGCCACAATATCCCTGGCACCACGGGAGGAACCCATGACAACAATATCTGCATTTATTTTTCCATTCAGTATATATTCCAGCCGCTTGTCAAGTTCTCTTTCAGGCAGGCGGTTACGCAAAATAATTAAAGGTTTTTCTATAATGAAAAACAGCACAAGAAACAGGAAACACTTTATAAGAAAGTCCTTCATAATTTAAAATTGGAAATAGATAAACTGTTGTTCTTTGCCCATGAATAAAAATATTGCGATCACTAAAATATAATATACAGCCCACCTTACGGGCTTGTACCAGCTTACACCAAACCTTGCCAATGCATACTGATGCTCCCTGCCGATCCATTCTATCATCACAAAAAACAGTATCAATAAAATAGCTGCAAAAGGATTGGTATTGCTTTCAATAAAAGCTCTTTTGTCTGGTGTTTTAAATAAGGATGGTGAAAATATTTTACCAATATAGTGTACAGCCTTACTTACAGTTTCTGCCCTGAAAAATATCCATGCCAGCACTGTAAGGCTGAATGTGATGCCCATTGCGAAAACTTCTTTTATGGTAGGAAATATTTTTCCCTGCGCCACTATTTCAAGATTGGTTCTATTTTTATTGAGCAATAATAAAGGCATAAAGTACAAGGCATTCAATGCTCCCCAAATGATAAAAGTCCAGTTGGCGCCATGCCAAAAACCACTTACAAGGAAGATGATAAAAGTGTTTCTTACTTTCATCCAGGTGCCGCCTTTACTGCCGCCGAGAGGGATGTATAAATAATCTCTGAACCAGGTGGAGAGTGAAATATGCCAGCGCCGCCAGAACTCTGCAATGTCTCTGGAAAAATAAGGGAAAGCAAAATTTCTCAGCAGGTCAATTCCAAATAACCTTGCCGTACCGAGAGCAATATCAGAGTAGCCGGAGAAGTCGCAATAAATCTGGAAGGTGAAAAATAGAGCCCCCATTAATAAGGTGCTGCCATTGTAATGGGAATAGTTGGCAAAGATGCTGTTGGCATAACCGGCACAAGTATCGGCAATCACTACCTTTTTAAACAGGCCCCATAATATCTGCCGCATACCATCCAGCGCTTTTGTATAATCAAATTGGCGTGGCTGTTTTATTTGTGGTAATAAATGGGTGGCTCTTTCAATGGGGCCAGCCACCAGCAAGGGAAAGAAGCTTACAAATACAGCGTAGTCAATATAATTTTTTTCCGGTTTTATCCGGTCGTTGTAAATATCAATTACATACGACAAGCCATGAAAAGTATAAAATGAAATACCAACCGGCAGTATCACTTTTATTGTCCACAAATTTACATGCAGCCCCACATGAGAAAGCGCTTCAGCAAAAGATGCGGCAAAGAAATTATAGTATTTGAATATGCCAAGAAATCCGAGGTTGATAATTACACTCATCCAAAACCAAAATCTTTTTTTATTTTTCGATACAGCTTCACTCATTTTGATGCCGGTAAAATAATCCAGCAGGGTTGAAAAAATGAGCAGGAATAAAAACCGGTAATCCCAGCAGGCGTAAAAGAAATAGCTTGCCACCAACAGCAGTATGTTCTGTATTTTATAATCTTTATTGGTAACAAACCAGTAAAGAAAAAAAACTACCGGAAGAAATATTGCAAAGCTGAGTGAATTAAAAAGCATTGTCGGTTTAATTTATTTTAATCGGCTGGAAACTAATATTAGGTGATTTCTTTTTTGCCCAGGATGCTGTCAACCATTTCCCCCACATTCTTCCAGCTTTGTATTTCTTTAGAAGTAAAACGGCATTTAAAATGTTTTTCCACCGCCACTACCAACTGGATATGTGTCAATGAATCCCAGCCTTCCACATCATCTGCTTTAGTTGCATCTGTCAATACAATGTCTTCTGTATCCAGTGTGTCATTAAAAATGGCAGCCAGTTTTTCCAGCACTTCATTTCTGTTCATAAAATTATTTAATATTGATGAAACATTTTTTGTTATCGTATTTAGTAACATCGAGCCACCAAAAATTATCCTTTTCTTCAAAGCCCAATTTCTGGTAATGCTCTTTTACCATTTCGTTTTTTGCAGTTAGGATGTATTCGCCCTTGATGTAAGTACATCCTTTTTCTTTTGCTGTATTTACAATTGTATTGAGGGTAAAATTCTCCATCCCTCTTTTTAACACCCGGCAACTCATCAGCCATGTTACTATAAATAAAGTGCTGTCATTTTCTTTTTGTAAAACAATCATACATATTAATCCATTATCGCCAAATTTATCTTCTAATGTAAAAGAGAAAGTGGTGAAATCTGCTGATTGGGAAAGGGTTTCAATGTCTGCTTCTGTATAGCGAACGGTACGCAAATTAAACTGGTTCGACCGTTGCGATAACTGTGCTACCCTTGGAGTATTGAATTTATTAAATGGTTCTACTAAAGAAAGCATGTTGAGGCTTTGCAAAAAATCAGCTTCATTGGTAAAGTTTTTTTGCAGTACTGTTCGCTGTGCCCCTACCTGGTACTGCTTTGTTCTTTCTGCATCTTCATTGGAGAATGAAACGGTTTCAAATAAATTCAATGGGTACAGGTATTCTAAATAATCTGCAGGATCTTCCGGCAGTTCGGGTACTGTTACCTCCGGTAAATTTTCTCTTACAATATTTCTTTCAAAAGGATTGTCATCTAAAAACACCATCGAATCAAAACCAATATTGAGGATGCTTTGTATGTGCCGGATGTTATCAACTTTGTTGTCCCAGTTGGCTACAAAAACTGCAATATCATCCAAATGCAAAACCATATCAGGATGTTTTTCAAAAGGTTCTTTTGCAATTGATTCCGTATTCTTGCTGCATACAGCTAAAATAATACCCCTGTTTTTTAATTTTTTTATCCAGTATTGAAACTCTGTAAATGCCTTGCCAATGCCCAATGCACCTATCTGTATATTCTCCAGTCCATCATCACCAATTACGCCACCCCACATGGTATTGTCAAGATCTAATATCAAACACTTTTTAAATTTTCCATAAAGCGCTGCAATTAAATCCAATGTTTTTGCAGCAATTTCAGGCAATACATCCAGGCTTAAAACCATTTCTGTATTGATGTAGATAGATGTTTGAAAAAATGCAGTTTTACCAACCTGGTTTTGAACAGAAGAAATATCACAAAGATAAAAATTAGATTGCCTGGTTGCCAATTCCATCAATCCAAAATTGAGTTTACGAAGCTGAAATAAAAAAGATGACTCAATTTTATTTGCATAGTTACCAAATACAGCATCATTTATTTCTGTGTAGTTGTAGTAGATAATTTTAGCACTGATGTTGCTGTTGATTGTGCTGCAAATATGCTCAATCAACTCTAACTGAGCAGCAGCCAAACTGCTGTATTGTTCAGGGTTTAGTTTATTATATTTTGCAAGCAGCTTGTGTGAAGACTGGAAGATAACCAGCACTTCAGGATTAAATTCATATAACTCTGAGCCGGTATCAAATACCTGCCTTTCAATTTGGTTAAAGTCTGCTTCCCATATTTGTAAATTAAATCCAATATCGTAGCCTGTGCCACGTAAAGCCTGTATCAAAAACTGTGTGGCAGTATCCCCAAGCACAGCTACTTTGATGGTTTTTAAATTACCAAAATCATTCTTTAAATTTTTCTTTAGCTGTGAAAAACCCTTCATTTAACTCAATTGTTTTTTTGCATTACACTGATGGATCAGAGAAACAGTTTCATGTATGTTGCCCCTGGAAGAAGCGCCAAACAAAATAGATTCAATATTAGGAAGGCTGCACACATAACCGATAGCATCCTTTACTGGCGTGGCTCCGCCGGATAATACCTGCATGGCGATAGCCCTCAGTTGCCTTGTTTGTAAAGTATGTTCGTACAATGCTTTGCCACCGCTCATTCTGAAGCCATCTATATTTATTGATGAGCAAATGATTGGATTTTTGATACCCACACTTTCCAGCATGTCCAGCAGTTTAGGCATGTTCATGGTTATGTAGCCGGGCTCTGCATTGTGTTTTTTGATGATGTACTCATGGTATTCTTTCAGCACATCTTTCATGCCGAGACCCATCAATAAATCGGTCAATACATTTTGTATAAATATCACCGGCGTATTGATGTCTTTGAACATTTTCATCTCTGCATCAATCAGCAGTTCCATCATACTCATATAATCTTTGGAAACAAATGCCATCCCGCCTTTAAACAAAGAACCAAAGAAATTACCTGGCACATATTCTTTTAAGGTACCGATAATACCCAGCTCTGTAACAGCATTGGCGTACTTGTGTGCATAAGGCATACAGGGATAAATGTTGAAGTCTTTGTATTGTTCAGGCTTTTGCCTGATGAGGTCGCAGATATTGCCAATCCTGTCGTGGGTAGTACACATAAAAGTATTTACACCTTCATCAATGGCTACATCAAGCGTTTTTAAAATAGTACTGTCGTCTTTAAACTTCATCATCTGCGCCCTTGACTTTTCGTCGCTCACATGGTTTACTCCAAAAAACTGGTTATCGCCAAATAATATTCTATCCATTGTAAATTATTTTTTATTTTTTATTTTATCAATAACGCTGTCGGTAAGCCAGGCGCTTTCAAAATTATTTTTGTTGTTGGGCACTTTGCCTTCAATCGCTTTTATAAAATAATCTACCTGTGCAGAGTATTCTTCGCCACGCAGATAAAAATCTACTGCTTCTGCAAAATCGTTGATGTGCTTGATGTTCCAGCCTTTTGTGTAAGGTGCAGGGCAGTTGGCTTCTTTAAAATAAATTTTTAATTCAGTGGCATCACAAATAATTTTTCCTTTGGAACCAACGATGGTGATGGTGGTGGACATCTTCCGGTAAGTTTCATCGCTCCAGTTTACAGAAAGTACACCAGACAACTTATTCTCTGTTTCCAATAAAGCATATACTGCATCTTCTACATTACCGGAGTAAATTGATTTTAATAAAGCACCATGAACTTTGTTGATGGGTGCCACCAAATAGTTTAACAGGTCAATTACATGCGATGCATAATCCAGCAGGCAGCCACCGCCTTCTTCAGGTTTTGAGCGCCAGGTATCCTGTTTCTTTTTTGTTACTACGGGGCCATAAGCTTCTCCCACAAAATGTTCTATTTCCCCAATGGCACCGCTGGTTACAAGTTTTTTTGTTTCTTCAAAAGTGCCAATGAATTTATTGTGATAACCTACCTGGTTTACGGTGCCTTTTTGTTTTGCCAGCTGTACCAGTTCTGCTCCTTCATTTACATTGAGACAAAAAGGTTTTTCTACAAATACATGAATACCTTTTTGTAATAATTCTTTTACAATAGTGCCGTGATATTTTGTTGGCGCTGCCACAAACACTGCATCCGGTTTGGTTTTGTCCAGCATTTTTTGATAATCAGCAAAGCATTCAAAGGGTGAATATTTTCCCAATACATCGGTTACGATTTTGGATGTGTCTGCTACGCCTACTACCTGCACTTCCGGATGGGCACCTAATATTGCCAAATGCGAAATGCCCATTTTGCCTGCGCCAATTAATGCAACTCTTGTCATTTTTTTTCGAATTTTAAAATTTCATTTTTAAATAAATTATATGCTTCTTTGCCTTTATTCATTAGTTCTAATGCAGGCGGTTTGTTTTGTAAGCTGTTAATGTAGTCGGTTACTTTTTCGGGTGTGATGTTGGGTTCATGCAGCATCAATCCTGTTGATAACAAAAACGAATCCACTTCCAGCAATGCATCCTGGTAAACAGAAATAGTAGGGACACCCAAGATGGCCAGCTCCCTTGTCATTGAGCCACCGGCACCTATGAAGATACTGCAGTCAGCAGCAATGGCATCAAAGCCCAAAGGTTTATCCGGCACAGCAGTAGCATGAAATTTTTCCTGCTTGTAATGATTGGACTGATTGGCATCTCTTGGTAATACAGTGATGCTGTAATTCAGCTGCAGTGCTATGATGGTATCGTCTAAAAAATTTTCTTTGCCTTTGTAATACTGTGCCGTTTGTGGTTCTGGCCTAATGTAAATTTTTATTTTACCAGAAGTGTTTTGTTTTCTTTTTTCCTGTATTGCCTCGCCCTTGCTCCACAAATAAATGCCTTCTTTTACACCTGGATACTGCTGTACTTTTTTTGCAGAGATACCATTCTTTGCAATATTTTTTATTGGTAAATTTTCCGGTATCAAAATTTTGGTTGCACAGAAAAATGCCGGCTGGTTGCCCATGGCATGTTCATTATCGTTGGTATAAATAGAAGGAATGCCCAGCAACTTTGCCACCACAGGGGAGTGGAATGAACTTTGAGAAATAGCTACATCAATTTTTTTGTCCCTCAAAAATTTTCTCAGCTGCAGCACCCTGATCGGGTACCCAAAAACTTTTTTCAGAAAATTTTTTCCATAATGTTCTCCAACAATGGTATGTTGCAGGCCACGCTGGTCAAGCAGTTCAATTGTATTGGCCAATGGCCTGCTGGTAATAATTACCGTATGCCCGTCTGCTTCCAACTCTTTGATGAGTTGATAAAACATATTGACATGTGGGGAGTTAGAGATATCAAACCATATCCGCATAATAAAAAAATAAGGTTATTAATAGGGTTAAAATCTTTTGATACTATTCAGTGTTTGCATCACTTATTTGGTATCGGTAAAAATATATTTGCAAATGAACTAACTTATTGGCACAATCAAAAGTCCTGCTGTTATAAATTTTACAGCAGGGCTAATTAAAGTTTCCTGTTATCAATTATCTGTTTATGCTTGCCATTTTTCAACAATATAAAAGGTTCGTTCAGCAGCAAATGATAGGCATTAAATTTCACCTGCTCTTTTACTATTTCGAGATACTTGCTGTACTCTTCTTCCTTTTTTTCGCAATTTGTTTTTATAGTGATGGTAAGGCTGTCTTCATCATATACCACCTGGTATTGCTTTACAGAAGGTTCATGTTTAAACAGGAAATAGAGAAAAGAGTCATGCAGCTTGTTATTAAATTTATCCATCACGAGGTCGCTGCTACGGCCAATCACACGGTTAACCACTGGAAAGGTTCTTCCGCAGGCGCATTTATCATCAGCAAAATCCAGCATATCACCTGTATCATATTTCAGCATGAGAAAGCCTTCATTTGTCAGGTCGGTACTTATCATAAATCCGTCTTCATGTGTTTCATAAACAATCTTACTGCTGATCAGGTGCATTCTGCCATGATCGCATTCAAATGCAGATGCACCTCCTTCGTGACAGCCGTATTGGTTTACTACTATTACTCCAAATGCACTGTTGATATTTTTTCGCATATCGTCTGTTAATATTTCAGCAGTACAAACTATCCCTTTTAAATCGGGTAAATATCCCGGCCCTTTTGTTTTTATATAATCTGCCAATTCATTTATTACATGTGCATAGCCATAAATTATTTTCACTTTTTTCCGCTTCATGTTTTCAGCATGTGCTTCCAGCACCTGTTGATTGAGTGGTGTGGCAGGGTACATTTCTATGTTGAATAATGCATAAAATATCTTATTGGGCAACCCTGCTTTTATGAGTGAAGTGCCTGCAAGAAAACCTACTTTATCACCCAACTGGTAACCGGCTGTTTCCCAGCTTAAAATAATAGATGCCCATAAATATGACTGTGATTCGGAAGTGGTATAATACACAAGCGGAATACCTGTAGAGCCACCACTTTGCTTTTTAAACAGCCTTCTTTTATAATCTGATGAAATAAGGCCGGGTGTATTTAAGCGGATAATTTCTTTTGTAAGAACGGGTACTTCTTCAAATGAATTAAACTTTGAGTAATAAGTGGTGTACTTTTTTGCGATGCCAAAAACCTTGTCCAGCCTCTTTTTCCTGAGCGTCTCCAATTCATTTTCAGGAAGGCATTGGTGTTTTTTTAATTCATCCAGCACAGGCAAAACTTTGGTACCCCTTATTAAGTCTATTAATTTTAATCTTAGTTTTCCAATCATCTTGTAATAGTCATTTGCTAATTAGCTGGTATTTGCCGGGATAAAATTATACAATTTGTTTTACCAGGCATTTTTCATCTTACTAACTATGCTGCGTTTTTATGCTGTTTCCTTTTATCAATGATAAAAGTGTGTTTTAAATTACTGTTGGTATAAAACTGTTCATTGGTTTTGATATCGTAACTGTCAAAAGTAAAGTTGCTTTTTAAAATGTCCATATAATAGCGGTAACTTTTTTCAGAAAAATCATCATCCACCTTCAAATTTACTTCAATTGAGTTTTCATCAAAAAATACCTGATATTGCTTTATTGATTTATCTTTTTTAAACAATGTGTTGAAAAATGACGAGTGTATCTTTTTATTTTTTCCGTCCGTGATGATGTCACTGCATCTTCCAACAATTTTTTTAATAACTGGATAGTTTCTGCCACAACTGCATTCTTCATCAGAAAACTCCACCAAATCACCCGTATTGTATTTCATAAAAATGCAGGCTTCATTAGCCAGGTCGGTGCCAATGAGTTTTCCTTCATCATCAATTTCAAACACAGTGCGGCTACTGATAAGGTGAAGCTGGTGATGCTCACATTCGAAGGCGGAAATGCCGGCTTCATTGCAGCCGTATTGGTTAAAAACTTTTACACCAAATGCTTTTTCAATATTAGCCCTCATTGTATCTGTCAGCATTTCGGAGGTGCACACAATACTGCATACATCGGGTAATGGGTTAATGTTGTTTTGAATGATGTAATCTGCTATGATATTGATGGCCATTGCGTATCCATAAATCAGCTTTGTATTTTTTTGCCGAATGGTTTCTATATACTCACTAATACCTTCATCCGTCATTGCAGCAGCAGGATAAAGGTCAATATTCATAAGCTTGTAAAATATACTGTGCCTGGTGCTTGATTTTATCAAAGCACTGCCTGCTACGAATGCTACTTTATCTCCAAACTGGTAGCCGGCGCTTTCCCATGAAAGCATGAGCCCGGCCCACAAATGCGACTGGGCATTGACAGAGGCATGGTAAATAAAAGGGGCACCGGTAGAACCGCCGGTAGCTTTTTTAAATAACTTATCCTGGTAAAATCTTGAAAGAAAATCAGCAAGGTTTTGGTTCATTATTTTTTTTGTAAGCACAGGTAATTCATTGTAAGAATTGAATGCTGCATAATGAATGGTTGACTGTTTGGCTATTGCAAACAGGTCATCTAATTTTTCCTGATTTATTTTGTCAAGTTCTGCTTTGGGCAGGTATTGCTGTTGCTTAAGCAGCTGCAATACATCATAAATTTTTAAGCCGGAAACTGAGTCGATAAACTTCAGTCTTATCATGTTTGCTTTTTTCATGTTTCATAGTATTGGGTTAGCAAGCCTGGTGGTATTTAATAAACCAGTATAAATTTCATCCAGTTTTTCATTTACTTTTTCTGGTGAATAATCCTGTACTATCTGTAATGACCTTTCACCATATTTTGTCAATATACCCGGATAATTTTCTATTTCATTAAAAACAGTTGCCAAAGCTTCAATGTCGCCAGGTGCTGTAAGCCAGCCATTTTCACCGGGCCTTACAATACGGGGTATGCCGCCAACATTGCCTGCAATCACGGGCTTGCCAAATGACATTGATTCTAAAATTGACATGGGTAGTCCTTCATTGTAGGAAGTGAGAATAAATACGTCGCAATCCTGTATCAATTCATCTTTTGCTTTACCTGCTATCCAGCCTTTGTATTCAATGATGCTGTTTAAATTTCCTTTGTTGATGATTTGCAGCAGTTGGTCTGTATCACCGGCACCGGCTATTGTTAATTTAAAATTGCCAGCCAGTTCTTTTTGGTGCAGCCTGAAATATTCTACTACATCAAACAAACCTTTTTTTTGAGTGATGTGGTTTAAGTATAAAACTTTTACCGGCTTGCCAGGAACTGTTTTTTTTATACTAACGGGTAGTACTACCGGGTTATTAAGCACAATAGATTTTGTGGTATTGGTGATTAGATCAAAATAACTTTTCCATTCGTCAGAAAGGCAAAGCACTTCATCGGCAGTGTTTAGAATATAGCGGATCAAAAACCTCATCCGGCCGCTGTTTTGATAGAATATTTTAAACTCACCTCCATGAATGTGCAGTATCGTTTTTTTACTGAAAATTTTTGCAATGAGAATGAATATTGATTTTCTTAAAAAACTTCCCCTCGATGCACTGTGCAGATGAATGATCTTAATGTTCCTGTTGCTGATTAATTTGCCTGTGAATTTGAACAAGGCAGTGAGGAAATAAAATATGTTGTAAACAGCATTTTTATTATCATAAGTGGAAATGAAATTGAAATAGGGAATTGCCTTTGAATATACTTCCAGCACAGAAGCCATGCCACCCCGTTGTCTGTAATGTGGCCCCACAAATAAAACATTTTTAAAGTAGTTGTTCATATATTAACCCAGCAGCTGTACTACAGCTTTTCATGATATTATTTAAATTCAAATGGCTTTAAATTCAAAAACCATTCCCCATTTGACCAGTGCAAATAAAATGATTCGTATAATTACTTAGGTAAAACGCTTATTTTGATAAAAATAGTATAAGCCTGCTGATAGAATAATTTTTGATAGCCGGCATATTGTGTACAGAGAAAAAGCAGGAGGAATAAAGAAGGCCTGAAAGGTAATAACAGCAGGGCAGAGGATGATCTAAGTGGCGTGGTGTTTGGATTTTTTGAGCCATATACCCATCATGCGGCAGATGTTTTCTTCAAAGGAGGCGTGTTCAACCATTATCAGCCTGGGCAATTGGTATAATTGGGTTAATTTTTCTTTTGTGATATACTTTTGTTCTGTTGAAAAAGCTATTGTGTATCCGTTTTCTTTTAATATTTCTATTTCCCTGTTGGTAAAATCACCATTGGGGTAGGCAAAATGTTTTACATCATAATCCACCCATTGCTCTATTATTTTCTTAGACTGGCTGATTTCAAAAATTGTTTTTTCAACAGAACATCTGGGAAGTATGGGATGCGATACGCTGTGGCTGCCTATGGAAACATAATTGTTTTTTGAAATTTCTTTTATCTGGTCAACTGTAAGTGCCTCCCTGTTTAGATTGATCTGCTTTTTTGTTTCTTCAATGATTTTTATCCGATCTTCATTGTCGATTGTTTTAATAAATTCAACTGTATTTTTTGCCAGTCCCTTTTTTCGGGCTTCATTAATGTAGGACCACCAATATCCATTGCCCTTTTCAACTACTTCGGTACTTACAAAAATGGTTACAGGTATTTTATTTTCCACCACTACTGGCACAATATTATCGAGGTTGCTCTGCCAGCCATCATCAATGGTAATCACTACAGCACCTTTTGGGAAGAGGATTTTGCCACTAGCTACTTTTTCAAGGTCACCAACAGAAATAAAGTGAAAGCCGTTTTTTATCAGCCAGTTTATGCAAGACTCAAAAAATAATTTACTTGGGGCATGAAAACACAGCGACAAAATAAAATCGCCTGTTTGCACTTTTCGCTTTGCCCTTTTTATTGCACCAGACATAATCATGGCGGTAGCAATCAGGGAGCCTAAAAAATTTCTTATTGTGGTTTTCATTAAAACAAAATAATGATTAGCATTTAATATCCACTTTTATAAAAATGGTTTATAAGTTGGTTTTTGAGGGGATATTGAATGCAACAAAAGCTTTACCTGACAGTTGTAGCATGGATGTATTTTAGGAGGATTTATTTATATTAATTAATTAGTTCTCCTTTATATACTGCTATAAATTCATCGGTCATCCTGCCCAGCAGGAATTTTTTATTGATTGTTTCCAATGCCTTTTTTCCCATTTGTTTTGCATTTTCGGGATGGTGGTACAGGTAAAGTATTTTTTCTGCCAGTTCATCCACGCCATTGTGTTGAATTAGAAAACCGTTTTTAGTATCCTCAATCACTTCATTGGTGCCGCCGCCCTCTGTGGCTATTACGGGTTTTTGCAAACTCATGTATTCAATGATAGAGTTGGAAACACCTTCACCATGAATTTCGCTGTTGGTACACAACACCCCTACATCAAATACCTGTACAAGGTCTTCCACATCAGCACGCCTGCCTAAAAATAAAATATTTTTTTTATCCTCTGCAGGTATCATATCTTCTATCTGCTTTTGATTTTTTCCTTCGCCTATCAATAAAAAACAAATATCCCTTTGCTGCCTGATTACTTTTTTTGCTGCCTCTGCAAAAGTGATATAATCTTTGCGGTCGTGAAATGCACCCACCATACCGACTACATACGAAAAATTTTCAATGCCGATTTCTTTTTTTAACTCCTGGCTGTTTCGCAGGTTTTGAAAACGTGCCATATCAATACCATTGTAAATACAAAATGTTTTATTTACCGGTGCATCGTATGATTTAATACCTGCAAGAGAATTGGAAAGTACTACATCTGAAAAAGGGTAAGTCAACTGGCCTCTTATGTAGGGTTTTTGATACCAGTGTATTTTTTTCGGAGCATCCGCAATTATGCCATTTATAAATTTGAATTTTCTGAAAATCAATAGTGGCAGCATATACAGGCTGCCCATGGATCCCCAGGAGTGTACAATATCCGGTTTATATTTCTTAATGGCATTTTTAATTATGAAGTATGGCTTTGTAGTAAATCTATGCCTGCGGTCTGTTTCTATTATTGTAATGGGAAACTCATACATGTATTTGTAACCAACCCCCATGTCTGTTAAAGAAATGAGGATAATTGTATAAGAAGGGTCTTTGCTTAGAGACTTAATCAGCTCAAGCATTCTGCGTTCTTTCCCCCCTCCGCCAATATTATCTGCTACGAATAAAATAGTCATGGTTATTTTTTTGAAGACTTTTCCTTAAAACCAGTGATGATGGCTGGTATAAAAAATCTTTATCAGCATTAATCAGGTATCTTATCTGTGGGAGAATCTGTTTAAGGCTTAAAATTTCAATTTTTTTACAGTGAGAAAATAACAATAGTTGCGCCAAAAGTACTTTATAAATATTATTACTGTTAAGTTATTGTACAGAATATGTAAATTTTTATTTGGCAAATAAATCAATGCAGTTTGTTTTTTGCAATTAGTTATTTCCTCAAGCTATAAATTTTTTATGACTTTACAAGGGTTGCCCCCTGCAATTACATTGGCAGGTATATCTTTTGTTATTACACTGTTGGCTCCTATCACACTGTTATCGCCAATGGTTACCCCTTTTAATATTATTGATCCGTATCCAATAAAAACATTGTTACCAATGATTACTTCTTTTGAATCGCCGGTAGATTTTCTTCTTTTGTCTGGCTGTATGCCATGCCAGTCAAAATCTGTAATGAGTGTATTGGCACCGCACAATACATCGTTGCCAATAATAATTTTTTCTTTTGCGCCTATCACCGTGCCACTAAAACCACAGTTGGTGCCAATAATGATTTGCGCTTTTTCACTGTGAGTGGAGACGATACATTTGCGGCTTACCCCTATTAAATTGGAACTGGCATCGCTTCTGAAACTGCAGTTGCTGCCAATGCTGATAACAGAACCCGGATGGCGAACCATGCAGGCTGTGCCCCAGAAACGGACAGCTTTGCCGTACTGAATTTTTTTTAAAGACAACTCAATACTCATCCAAATATTTGAGCATAAGCCGAGCAGTTGCAATCTTGTATTTCGTATCCTTGCTACAACTTTTCCAGAAAAATCAACCATACAGTGGATATGAAGAAAGATGAATAATGCTGATGAGTGAAATAATAATTTGAAAAAATATTTTACCCGTCATTGATACTGTTGTACATTTTATTAATCACCGTTAAAATATCTTCCGGCGAATGTCTCTTCTGTGCTGCAGCTCTTGCGTTTTGTGTTACCGCTAATGCAGCATCATAGTTGTTTACAAGATGTGCTAAAAGGCCAGCCAGTTCATACTGATCATAGGGGTTGAAGAGGAAGCCATTTTCTTTATGAATTATTAAAGAGTTGACACCGCCAACCGAGGAAGAAAGCACGGGCATCCCCAGCAGCATTGCTTCACATACACTGTTAGGGCTGTTATCAATATAAGATGGATGTACAAAAAAGTGACAGGTTTTAAGTTCTTCAATTAATTGTGGCGGGCCCAGCTGTTTGTAAAATTTTATTGCCGGGTTATTTTCTTTTATGCCCAATACTTTTTTTACAATTGTATTTACAGGATTGTCTGCCGCAATGCCAAAAATTTTCCAGCAGATATTGTAGTCTTTTAAAAGTGCTACAACTTTATACACAAGGTCAAGACCCTTGTAAATATTAGGGTTAATGGTAGTTCCAATTACGATGGTTTGTCCTTTGGCAGGTTTTGATAAAGGCTGCCATTGATTAAGAAAAAATTCTGCCCTCAGCAATTCTTCGCAATGAAAGTAAGTGCTGCCGGGGTTGATGAGTTTTACATAATTTCTGTCCCAGTCTGTTCTGCCGGTAAAATATTTCCACTGCTTAATTATTTCAGTTTCTCTGTGCCCTCTTTTTTTAATTACCAGGTAGCGGTGATAAAATGTAACGCCACGAAAGATATCGCTTAAACTACTTTTTTTGAGTACTATTTTTTTTGTAAAATTGCCTGGAAAAAATACTTCAGCATAAGGAGCTATCAGCCCTTGAATATGGAATACCACTTTATCAAATTTGTTGATAAGCATTTTTCCATAACTGTGTTCAGTGCCAAAAACATGAATTACATCTGGCTTAAAATCACTAAGAATGGAATCTATAAAAGGGCTTTTGGTATCGTTTAAATTTCCGTTTTGCCGGTTGATGATACGGCTGAAAAAATTGTCCTGGTCAAATGGTATTCCATAATAAGTAACACTGTCTTTAACTACTCTTTTATAATCTGATCCGTTGTAAAAAAAACAGATTCCCAATTCATGCATTTGTTCTGCCACCACCAATGTTTCCAATGCTGATATCCATCCACCGCTAAAGCCATCATACCCAAACTCCGGGCCTGCTTTGGATGGGGTATTAGTAAACCAAAGTACTTTCATCTTCTTCAGAATTTTTAAAAAAATAAGTAATTTCTTCGTCAGGCGTTTCTCTTAAACTTGTTTTATAGCAAATGCCTGCACATATCCATACCAGGACATACTCCGTGGTAAGTCTTGGCAAACCATACACACCCATATCTATCAGCCACGAAAGAACCACCACGCCGGCAGCCTGCGATAATTGGTTGGACGATCTGAATAAGCCAAGAAATACAGCCGGCAGCAATACCAGCGCAAACAGAACAATATAGATGATACCCCCATTAAGATTAAGCTGCAGGTAACCATTTTCAATTCCTTTCCTGTAGAATATCATATCCCTTGTTTCGCCATCTTCGCCAGTACCTCCTGATGGATAATAAAACTGCCCCTGCATGCCTTTGCCATATACTTCATATCCTTTCATTCCATCAAAATAAAAATCAAATATACCCGACCTTGAATCTTCTGTAAGCCTGTTGCTAAGCTTTTGGGTAAATGAAGCCGGCATGGAATCGGTTGAAAGCAATCCGATGACTATCACCCCAGCAATAATGGGAAATATTTTAAACAATTTGGATGCCGAAAGATACCTGGCATTTATTGCAGCGGCACCCAGTATTAAAGTTGCATAAGATATAATTCCATTTCTCCTGGCCAGATAAACAAAAGAAAATATGCCAACTGCCATAGCAAGAAATGCAACCGTTTTTTTTGTTTTGGATAGATACCGGGCATTTAATAATAAAAATCCGCAACCAAATACAAAAGGATGAATAAAATTTTCCGCTGTTGCCCGTTCTAATATTAATGATGGTTTTACTATGCAGATCAGGAAAAAAGATATGGCTAAAAAATAAATGGCATTCATTAAATATGCCAGCGTGATTAGTTTTTTATCAAAGAAAATAAATATTGGAATAAGGTAAACCCAAAAAAGATAATCCATTTGAATGAGCTCTTTTACATTTTTGTAATCCGTAGGCAAACCCCTGCTCACAATAATTGCCTCATACAAAAAGAATAACCACAGTATTATTTTTTGATACCGGCTCTCGGTTGTAAAATCCCATTGGAGCCTGGTTAATGCATAAATAGAAATGACCAGGAATACCACTACAGACAAAGTATAGGTAATTGCATTGAGCAGGTTAAAGCCTTTGGAAAGAATAAATGAACCGCCTGTAGCCAGGGCGAGTGAAAATATAAATGTGTATATGTAGTTTTTGATTTTTATCAAAATATTTAGTGGCGTCAGAGATAAATTATTGAACTACTCCATGAGGATACCGGTTGCTTTTTTAGCCAAGATCCGTTTTGATTGAAAAGGCTGAATGATGACCGACAATACATAAGGAATAATGATGGCAATCATTACCCCAGTGCTGTCTTTAAAGTAATTACCCATAATATAGATGCTTGCAAAATAAAGGATAACACCTGCAATGGAATAGTAGATTGTTAGTTTCAACTTACCTGTGCCATTTATAAAAAATGAATATGGTGCCAGATAAATTGCCATCGCATTGTAAATTGCCATCAAAATTGTCAGGTGCATCGGTACTTTTATTTTATCACCAATCCACAACTTAAAAACATAGTTGCTCATAAAAATCATGACGATGATTACACTAAAGAAAATAATGGTAAGCACATTCAGGCGCTTCATTGTTTTTTTTAACCATTCAAAATCATCTTTCACATAAGCATCTGTTACTGCAGACCAAAGTGGAGCCATGATAATACCATTGACAATAGTGGGCAATTGAAAATATTTGAATGCCAGATTGTACACCACCACTTCATTTGGGCCACCAAACCGCTGTGAAATAAATATGCTGGAAGTAGAGTACAATACGATACCCATTATCTGCAGTAAAAAAAACTTAGCTCCCAGTGAGGTAACACCTTTATTTAATTTAAAATCGATTGCTTTAAGTGAAGGTTTTAAATATTTGTATTTATTATTGAAAGCATAAATAGAAAGAAAAATAAAAAGCAGCACCGGCATGACAGTAATGATAGAACCCAATAGAGCAAGATTGCCCTGAGCTGTGAACTTCATTAGAACCAGGATAACGGCAAGCGATAAAAGGTTGCTGGCTGCGGTAATAAAATTATTGATGGAAGGTTTGTGATCGGCGATATAAATGATACCAATTAGCTGAACGATGAAGCGGATAATAAAAAATGTAAAAACAACAGAAGTAAGCAGGTACAGGTCATTCCCGGAAATTGTTTTGGTATTGAGAACACTATTCCAGTTTACAAATGGATTGATGACATGAAAAACCAACAGCACGGCTGAAAAAATACAGATCAATGTAGCATAAGTAGTGCTTACATATTTTTGCCCTAAAATTTTATCTCCGTTTGCATTGGCTTCAGTAAGTTTGTTCCGCATGCCATAACCAAGGCCTATATTAAAAAAACTAAACCAGCTTAATATAGAACTGAGGGTAAGCCAAATACCATATTTTTCCTGCGATAAATAATTTAACAGCAGTGGTACATATATCAGGCTTATGGCAATGCTGATTCCCTGCAGAAAAAAAGAATAAACTATCTGCCTGCTTGCCTTTGCTGTTCTGGACTGTCCATCTTTTAAATTCGATAAATGTTTTTTTATTGCAATCATGTTTTTTTGAAAATTAATTCAGTAGCACACCAACTTTTAGCAATTTTTAATTTGCTTTTTACACAGCTTCGCTACACTGAGTCACAGTTAATAATGTCTTTTTTTATTTTAAGCAAAGAAAAACTAAATATTTTCTAATTGCTTATTCTTTGCCATATTATAATCCAGCTTTATTTTATGCTGTTTTATAAAAGGGTGCTTACACTTTTCCTGATAATCCCAACAGCCTGGATATTTTTCTTAGCAGCCAGTAATTATAGGAAAAGTAATCGATGGATTCTACTACTTTGCCACCAAAGAGTAATTTGTAATTGTTGATACCTTTTAAACTTTCATTGCTGGTATCTTTTGCATATCCGCCAAAATCAAATATTTTATAGCCATCTTCTTTAAAATGATAAATATTTTTTACCGTCAAATATTTATTTGCCCTGCCTATGAGGTTTCTGTCAATATGTTCATCCAGGCGTTTGGTGGCAGAATGATGATGTCTTACAATACCAGTTTCAAAATCGGTTAAATAACTGTGTGCAGCCAGCACCTGGCCATTATATACCGCAAAGCTTAATTTTAAATTGCTGCCAATGTTTTCAATTATTTGTTTGCTAACCAGGTGGGTGTTTTTCTTTACCGCAAATTCATTAAAAAAATGTACAAAATCATCTACCTGCTGGTGAAAATGGCAGGTGATGCCTTCAGTTTCCGCTATTTTAGCCTGCTGTCGTATTTGCTTTGAAAAATTAGCTGTAATGGTTTCCGTATCCTGCTCAAGGTCAAGCTCAATGGTGTGGGAAATATTTTTAATGGCAGGGATTTTATATTTGCATTGTTTTTTTACGTGCCAATATACATTCAAGCCCAATACATCACTGAGTTTATACTGATAAATAAACCAGTTTTCATACACTTTCAGGAACTTGAATTTTTTATAGTAGCGTATCATTTTTTTAATTAGTAATAATTACATTTTATGCCTGGTGTTACCTGGTATAAACGTCAGCGGGGAGTAATTATTTCTCTTATTGGATTTTTATATAAAAAACTGTTTCCCAGTTGAAACAAAAAACCGTTGTACAACCATAAACGGTACAACGGTTTTTTATGCTTTATATAATGTTATATGCCTGTACAATAATCTTACTTTCATCACTATAAAACAGGGGCTGATAAACTTTACAGGCTAAAATTAAAAATGTAAATTTTTACATAAGCATCCCTGAGTTTACCAGTCCATAACTTACTTTGTCAACACCCATTTTTTCAGATTCTGCCGTCATTGCAAACCCAAGAGAAGGTAGCGAAAGCTTGATCCTGCTGGTTTTGAGCGATACCACATTCAGGCTCAAATCCAAGGCTGGTTCACGGGTAATATGTACCATGCCAGCAGAGTTTACAATTGTTTTTTCCAACTTTATATTGTAATAAGAGTTGGAAAAATCTGCGATATTCTTAATTTCTGATGATTTGATTACCGCAGGGTTACCAAGCCAGTAAACGAAATTAATTACATCACTTGTTTGCCGAACTGTTCTCATTTCAGCTTCATTAACGTACACAAATACAAATGAAGGAAACAAGGGCTCATCAACCATCTTTCGCCGGTTACCCTGGTTGTTGGTAATGCGGTTGAAAGGGCAGAAATTTTCAATTTTTTTCTTTGATAACAGAGCAGCTACTTTTTTTTCGCTTAGCGTTTTAGTATAAACTGCATACCAATTTTTGTTCATTTTAAAACCGTTTAATGATTAAAAAATTATGCAGCTTTTCAATAGAATGATTATTGGCAGTTAAGTCATAAAGTACCGGTAGTTATTTCGGGGGGATGGGATTGGTAATATATTTGCGGATTGCTAAGTTAAGCTTTTAATTTATTTCCTTTAGTTATTTTTTGTTTACCTCCATAAACATAATCGTAACCGTAGCCGTAATTGTTTTTTACAAATCCCCTGCTCTTTACGCCATTGAATATGATGGCCGGATTTTTCAGCGAATTGATTTTATTGTTTTCATCAATACGTTTGATAAGCATTTTTGGAGTGTATTTATGCCTTACTACATATAAAGTGGCATCAGACAAGGAAGAAAGGTGATAAGCATCTGTTACCAAAACTACAGGAGCAGTATCAATAATAACAAGGTCGAATTGGCCTTCGAGGTAGGAAATAAGGTTTTGAATTTCCCCATTTTCCAGTAATTCTGAAGGAGTGGGGTGGAGTCCACCGGCTGGCACAAAACATAAATTTTCATGTGACGGCATTTTTTTTACAATTTCGCCGGCCGTTTTTTCGCCAAGCAAAAAATCACTTACTCCCGGCGCATCATCAGCCACATTAAATAATTTGCCCAGTGATGGACTATGAAGATCCACATCTACCAGCACCACTTTTTTGCCAGTCATAGCAAGACTTATGGCAAGATTAGCGGCAATAAAACTTTTTCCCTCTCCGGGAATACTGGAAGTAACCAATATTTTTTTGTGGTAAGAATCAATTCCAAGAAAAAGCAGCGATACTCTTATTTTTCTAAATTCTTCTGCAATAAAAGATCTTTTACCGGGTTCTAAAACTAATGAGCTTTTTGATTTGTTGTGTACAATTTCACCAATGACAGGGAAGGAGGTAAAGCTTTCAATTTCTTTTCTGTAAAGCACTTTATTATTAAACATTTCCCTCGCATTTATTAATATGATTGGTAATGCAAGGCCGAATAATAAAGCGGCTATTATAATCATTTGTCTTTTGGGGCTCACAGGGGCATCACCTGCCTGGGCATAATTTATTACATAACTATCCGAATTGCCAGCAGTATATGATAATTCAGTTTCTTCTCTTTTTTGTAATAAAAATTGGTAGATATTATTTTGAATATTTTGGTCTCTGCTTACTTCCAATAACTCCCTCTCTTTTTCGGGGATACCGGTAAGCTGGGAACTGAACCGGTTGCTTGCGGAAGAAAGACTGGCTCTGCTTAATTCAAGATTCCTGCGCTGAGCTTCTATATTGGTTAATATATTGGGCTTTGCTTTGTTAATCCGTTCTCTCAAAGAGGTTAATATAGGGTTACCTTCTCCTACCGTTTTTTTTAGTCTCTCATATTCTAACTGGTCGGCATTGAGGGTAGTCATCTGTTGTGTAAGGGTGGGATCACTAATGCCTACTGCTGAAGGGAGTATACCTACACTTTCATTGGAAGTAACAACCTTTTTTAAATCGTCTAAAACATCTAACTGCACTTTTACTTTGCTCAATTCATTATCACTGGTGCTGATGCCTGATAAAATAAGACTGCCCTGCGTTCCAAGGTCAGTGGCTTTGTTGCTGGCTTTGTAAGCCTGAATTTTTTTCTGAATAGAATCTATATTCCCAGATACCACTTCCAGTCTTGAATTAATAGAAGCAAGGGTGTTTTTTACAAGGCTGTTTTTCTCAAGTATGGCATTTTTATTATAAAAATGAATAAGTGAATTCAAAATATCTTCCGCTCTTTCCGGCACTTCATCCCTATATGTAAGTTCTACAACGCTGGATGTTTTACTGGTAGAGTATACTTTTAAAGAACCTAAAATTGAATTGGTAATATTATCTACTCGGCTAAGATCGAAGAAGAAAGGTTTAATTCCGAGTGGTCCGTAATAATGAGGATTTGGGATAAATTTTAATTCTCCATAAGGAGTTTTTAGCCATTCATTTATTGGTCCGGAAAAAGTATTATTTAATGTTACTTTACCCTGGACACTATCATACTTTAAAAGTATTTCTTCAAAGCCTTTCATTCCGTGAGGATGCTTTGCTTCTACGAGAACAGGAGAGCTAACGTATGCCGACTGTTCCCTCAATTTACCTTCTTGTATAATAGGGGCATACAGGCGAAGTCTGGTTACCACACTGTCTATTAATGATCTTGATTGAAGCACTTCTATTTCATTGTCTATAATTTTCTTTGTGCTGATAATATCAAGCGCCTCGATACCTTTAGAATCCTCAGCTCCCTTTTTTTCATCCTTTATTAGAATGGAGGCATTGGCCTCATATTTAGGTATGGCATAGCGTAAATACGCATATGCAGAACCCAATGCCAGTGCCAGGCAAATTAAAAACAAAGGCCAATAGATTATATATCCTCCCAATACCTGGCTTACCGGGCTTTCTTCCTTATGATTTTTATTAACTTTTGATTGCATGCGTATTGAGTGTGTGGGATTAACGGGTTATTCTGTCTAACACAATTACCATAACCGAAACAGCGCTTAATATGGATGGCAATAGCATCCTGTTGCGGCTTACACTGGCTTCTTTATTTTTGTTTGGTTCTATATATACTACATCATTTGGCTGCAAGTAATAATAAGGGGATTGCAAAAATTTGCTGGAACTAAGGTCAATTCTTTTTACAATTTTTTTGCCTTCACTTTCCCTGATCAGCATCAAATTGTCTTTTCTTCCAAATACAGTAATATCACCAGCTACGCCCAATGCTTTTATCAATGAAATTTTTTCATTGGGCACTGTAATTATAGTAGGGTGGCCTACTTCGCCAATAATAGTTACTTCATAATTCATGAAACGAATGTCAACAAGTGGCTCTATCAAAAGTTTTTTATCGTTCAATATTTTGGTAATGTAATCCCTTAACTGGCTTTTGGTAAAGCCTTCCGCTTTGATATTGCCCAGCATAGGCATTAGTATATTGCCATCAGCATTTACAAGGTAGCCGGAAGATTCCGTTTTGGCTCCTGAAGCCGTAGAAATAGAGCTGGTAAAGGTATTAATGGTGTTGTAAATTTTAGACGCTTCCTCACTAAGGCTCGTAATGTGAATGCTTAGCTGATCATGTTTTTGTATGATGTGCTCTGCATTGTCTTCCGTATTTGAAGTGAGTACCGTTTCATTAATATCACTAAAGTAAGGTTTTGTAGTGTAACAGGATGTTCCAACTACTGTAATTAAAGTAAACAAAAGGAAGCCTGTAATACTTTTGTACATAATTTAAATTGTTTGGGGGTGAATATGTTATCCATAACGCAAAAAATACCAAATTCTTGCATCAAATTCTTTTTAATTTAAAAACTGATAGCACAACACAATCAAAGAGTTCCCTTTTTAGAACAATATTAACGGGATAGGAACAAGTGGTATGATGTTGTTTTTATTAGTTTCAGGATTATTATTCTCAACCAACTTTTGTTGACTTTGAATATGTGCTGCGTAAAATTAGCTTAATAAAATTAATTCTCCAATTTTTGGAAATCCTGTAATGCTGTTCTTTCGGGGGCAGTAACTGGCAGGCATATATTACTGTAAAGTAATTTGCCATACAGCCAACGGAGTTATTGTTTTAATATTTCCATCGCTTTTTTTATAGTGTCATCCTTTGTGTTCATTGTTTCATAAAAGCCTTCACTTCTCCATACCTGCCTGGCTATAGAGGCTTTTATCCTGTTACTGATCCCTTCTTTTTCTTTTGGGCTTATTTTATCCAGGTTCACAGAATCCTTTGCTGCCATATCCGCAAACAACTTCCAGTTAGCGTTAGATAAAATAAAGCCGGCAGTAAAGTCTCCAGCTTTTTTATATGAGTTGAGACTGTCCCGGTTTTGTAAATAATAAGTATAGGCGAAATCACTCAGTATTCCTTTCATATAAAGTTTTGCAGTGGCAGCACCATAGCTGAGGGTGTCTAACGGTACAAAAATATCCGGAGTTATGCCTCCGCCGCCGTACACAGTTTTACCGGCCTGTGTTTTAAATATTTTAGTGCTGTCATTTTTTAAAGAGTCTTTACTCATTACCTCCCCATCATGAAAGCGCCTGGTTATTTCATCATAATAAGCTTTTTCTCCTTTAGCGTATGGCCGTTGTATGCTTCTGCCAATTGGGGTGTAATACCTTGCCACCGTCAAGCGCAGGGCACTGCCATCACTTAAATCATATTGCTCCTGCACAAGCCCCTTGCCAAAACTTCGTCTGCCTACAATAGTTGCCCTGTCCCAATCCTGTAATGCGCCAATTAAAATTTCACTTGCACTGGCGGTACCTTCATCAGCCAGCACCACCAATGTACCTTTTTCAAAAAGCCCTTCTCTTTTACAACGGTATTCCTTTTTGGGAAAATGCTTCCCTTCTGTGTAGGTGATTAATTTATCATTGTCTAAAAATTCGTCGGCCACTTCTGCTGCCTGGTCAAGTACACCACCGCCATTGCCTCTCAGGTCCAATATTAATTTTTTTAATCCCTGGCCTTTTAGTTTGTCCAGCGATTGCATAAACTCCCGGTAAGTAACCTGCGAAAATTTATTTAACCTGATATACCCAATCCCCGGCTCTGGCATGTAGGCTGCATCCACACTGCTAACCGGTATAATACCTCTTTGAATACTAATGATTTTTTGTTGGCTGCCTCTCAGGATATCAATCACAGCTTTAGAGCCTTTGTCTCCTCTTAACAATTTCCTTATCCTGTCGGATGCCATTTTTTTGCCGGCAACAATGCTGTCGTTTACTTTAATAAATTTATCGCCTGTTTGTAAACCAGCTTTAAAGCTTGGCCCATCGGGTATTACATACAATACGTTAATGGTATCGCTGATAACACTAAACTCTACCCCAATACCAAAAAAGTTACCTGCAATCTCTTCATTGGTGGCTTGTACTTCATCAGATTCAATATAAATGGAGTGTGGATCAAGTTTGCTGAGGATAGCTGCAATGGCAGTATCAGCCAGTTCATCCGCTTTTACTTCATCTACATATTTATTTTTCACCAGGTTCATCACTTCCTGCAGTGGACTTGTTTTATCAATGGAGAAAAAATTTTTGCCGGGCATTGTATCTCTCATCCTGTATCCCAGCATCATACCAATTACCATAGTAAGGCTTAAAAGTAATGGCAGCCACATCTGCAGTTTCTTTTTGTTAATCATAGTCATCTTGTTGGCACGAAAATAAATGAATTATAAAGAACAGGTGCTGTTATGTTTTTTAAAAGTTATTAATAAGATAATTGCCAGGTTATCTTAAAAATGGTTTTAAATTGAGGAGTAATTATGAAAAATAAAAAAATGGAAGTTAAACTGATTGCTGATAGTGGCTCTACCAAAGCAGAGTGGTGCCTGCTGGTAAATGGTAAAAAGAAAAAAACAATTACCACCCAGGGCATCAGTCCATATTTTTTGTCGGCTGGGCAAATACAGGACTTACTGGAAAAAGAATTGATTTCAAAACTAAAAGACTTAAAGCCCGACGAAATATATTATTATGGCACTGGCTGCAGCAATCCTGCCAATGTTAAAATAGTAAATCAG
Organism: Chitinophagaceae bacterium; assembly: GCA_031368105.1. Taxonomy (GTDB): domain Bacteria; phylum Bacteroidota; class Bacteroidia; order Chitinophagales; family Chitinophagaceae; genus Ferruginibacter. The sequence continues at coordinate 28,879 of JANLQY010000052.1, read as the reverse complement.
GCATTGCACAAAGTATTTGGAAAAATAAAAATTGCTGTCACCCATGATTTGATGGGGGCGGCGAGGGCACTTTGCGGCAAAGAAAAAGGAGTGGCCAGTATTCTCGGAACAGGCTCCAACTCCTGTTATTATAATGGCAGGAGTATAATGAAAAACAGCCCTGGCCTTGGTTTTATCCTGGGCGATGAAGGCAGTGGTGCATATTTGGGCAGAAAAGTGATCCAGCATTTCCTGTACAATACTTTTGATCCCGACCTGATGGACAGGTTCAATGCAAAGTATAATACCAATGCAGTTGAAATTTTAGAAGCGGTGTACAAAGGGCCCCTGCCTAACCGTTACCTGGCGGCCTATACCGGCTTTTTGGTGGAGAACCGGGGCCATTTTATGATTGAAAATATTATTGAAGATGGCTTTAATGATTTTTTCTTTAATCATTTGTACAAATACAAAGAAACCTGGACGATGCCAATACATTTTATCGGCAGTGTGGCTTACGGGTTTAAAGATGTGCTCAAAAGCATGTGCCACAACTACGAGTTGCAGCTTGGCAGGGTATTAAAACAACCGATGGAAGGATTAATAAAATACCATACTGACAGAGCCGGGGGCAAATAAAATAATAAGTAATCTTACAACGTTGGATCCACTGATAAAAAAATCTTGTTTTTATTAACCAACTTCACTAATTTACAAAAGAAATAAAAACTATACTTATATGAAATTCAAAATTTTACTCTCCGCAACATTCGTTTCCGCTTCTCTTTTTTCTGTAGCACAGGAGGCCGCTAAAACTTACGCAATAACCGGCAAGAACAACAACAATTTTTTATGGGCTGATATCAAGCAAATAGATATTGCTTCCGGCAAAGTGGTAAAAACTTTGTTTGAGTCAGACAAAACAACTTTTAAAATTACTTCTTTAGATAACAGTGTTCAGGAAAGGGTGCAGATTGCAAATCCCACTGTATTTGGTGTAGCCGCCTGTGCATTGGATACCCGGCACAACAAATTGTATTTTGCGCCGATGCACTTTTCTGATATCCGCTTTTTAGACCTGGATAAAGCTGATGCCAATTTTACCATCGTAAAAAAGAACATCATACCTACGCCTGCAGGTGGAGTTTATCAGCCGGAAGAAAACCAGATTACCAGGATGGTATTTGCTGCTGACGGCTATGGCTATGCACTCACCAACGATGCCAATCATTTAGTTCGTTTTACCACCGGCAAAAAACCAGTGGTGGAAGATCTGGGCAGTTTGACAGATGCAGAAAGCAACAAAGGATTTTCGGTACACAACAAATGCACCAGCTGGGGCGGCGATATGCTGGCAGATGCTTTTGGTAACCTGGTGGTAATTTCTGCCAATCACAATGTATATACAGTAGATGTAAAAACTAAGGTGGCCACCTTTACCGGTACCATTACAGGCTTACCAGCCAACTATACTACTAACGGTGCTGCTGTTGATAACGAAGGCCGCATGATAGTAAGCAGTGCAAATGTTTTTGATGGTTTATTTAAAGTGAATTATAAAGATTTGAAAGCAGAAAAAATTCCTGATGCTGACAAAACATTCAATGCTTCAGATTTGGCAAATGGTAATTTTTTATTACAAAAAGAATCAGATGCTGCAGTGAAATTTGATGTATCAAAATCTGTATTACCCGACTTTGCTGCGGGCAGCGATGCAAAAGTATTTCCTAATCCTGCCACCGGCAATCAGTTCAATGTACTGTTCGACGGACAGAAAGCAGGCCGCTACACAATCGTATTCACCGACCTTGCAGGCAGGGCTATCTTATTAAAATCAGTAAGCATTGGCAAAAGCAGCCAGGTAGAAAATATCCGTTTGGTAAGCAAAGTTGCCAAAGGAACTTACCTGCTGAAAGTATTAAATGAAAATAAGCAAATGGCTTTTTCTGAAAAAGTAGTGTTGCAATAAATAATTATTATGGGTTGTAAGAAAAAAGCTCCACTATGTGGGGCTTTTTCATTTATGGGTATCTGGCTCTTTTTCCGGAACAAATCCTTCTGAAAGTGAAGCCGTTGTCGGTATGTATTGAGAAGCTTAACCATGCAATACATCAAATAAAATTCAAGCAAGTTTACAGCACAACAGGTAAAGTTTTATCTGTCAAGGTATCATCCATTGGTGCTGGAGACAAAGGAAATAAATATCTGGTCACATTGCATTTGGATTATTCATTTGTATTCACAAAACCATCTTTCTATATTTTTTGTAAATACCAGTAAGATTTTTGTTTGTACTTGTAAGGAAATTAAAATGCCTTCGTATTAAGTAAAAAAACAAATGCTCAGTATGAAAAAATTAGCCTTTATAATGTTATTGGGATTATTAGCATCTACTTCTTTGCCGGCACAAGAACCATTGCGTAAAAAGCATTTTAATTTGGAGAAGAATTTGGCCATTGAAGGATATGATCCGGTGGCTTATTTTAAGCAGAGTAAAGCAGTGGAAGGCAAAAAGGAATTTTCTGTAATTGACCAGGGAGTAACTTATTATTTTTCCAGCATTGTAAATAGGGAACTCTTTAAAAGTAACCCTGCAAAGTACGAACCTGAATACGGCGGCTGGTGTGCTTTTGCAATGGGCAGCAGCGGGGAAAAGGTGAATGTGGATCCTGAAACATTTAAGGTTGTCAATGGTAAGCTCTACCTTTTTTACAATAAGTTTTTCAACAATACTTTAAAAGACTGGAATAAAAATGAAAACAATTTGAAAACAAAAGCAGATGCCAACTGGGCTAAAACTTTTCATTAATCAATTTTTAAATTTTTCAAAATGACTTTTAATTTTTCTTCCATAATAGCCTGGGTGCTGCGTTTGCTGGCTGCTGTTATTCTGCTGCAAACCTTGTTTTTTAAATTTACTGCTGCGCCTGAATCGGTATATATTTTTAAAACACTTGGTATGGAACCGTATGGCAGGATTGGTACAGGTGTTATGGAATTGATTGCTTCTGTATTAATTCTTATACCACGAACTACTGCATTGGGTGCAGTACTGGCCATTGGTTTAATGAGCGGCGCCTTATGTTTCCATCTTACCAAACTGGGCATTGTGGTGATGGATGATGGGGGGCAGTTGTTTGTTTATGCTTTACTGGTATTTGTTTCCTGTATTGTACTGGCGGTTATGTACCGCTCCCAAATTTATTCATTGTTAAAATTAAACCCTAAATATTGTTTATGAAAATTACACTCACTGTACTGTTGATTGCTATTTTATCCGCCCCCGTATTCAGCCAGGTTAATAAGGCAGATAAGAAAGACCGGTTTGTAGATTTAGCAGCCACCATCGGCAGCTCACGGGGAACTGTAGCCGCCTCTTATGTATATAACTGGAAGCTGGGGAAAAAGAAAAAATGGGAAGCTGGTATTGGAGCAAGGCTTACCAGCAGTTTTGGTACCAAGCAGGAATATACCACTGCACCTGCAAGACTGGCAAGAACAACAACTATTCCTTTCCTGATTGTATTTGCCGGACAAAAAATAGAAAATTGGGATACCCTGACCGTTCAGCGGCCATGGGTTAATTCACTGAATGCTACCGCAAATTTTGCTTACAACTTTAATAGTAAATGGCAGGCAGGTTTTAATATTGACCTTATTGGTTTTGCTTTTGGCAGAACATCCGCAGCAGTACTTTCCAGCAATGGCATCACCAGGACGGAGCCATTGGCCAAGGCAAGTAATTTTAATGTACTCCTCACCGGCGATCTTGATTATGGTAATTTGAATTCAGAGTTTTTTTTGAAATACAAACTGAATGACCGCTGGGGTGTAAGGGCTGTGTACCAGTTTTTATTCAACGAATATAAAACAACTACCATTAAACAAACAGCCCCTGATGGAACGCAGGTAGATAGGTTCCGGAGTAAGGCAAATAATTTTGGAGTAGCTGTTTCTTATCAACTGTAAAATTATCAACTATGAAAAAAACATTGTTACCAGTTTTTGTTGTGACCATTTTATTAATAGCCTGCAAAAAAGAAAATACCACTGCTACATCAACAAATCCCATTTTGGAAATGGTGGATACAACCGCACAGTTGAAGTACAGAGGTGCTTTTATGAGTGGCCCTTATGGCACTACGATGGGTACAATAAAGATTTATTCAAAACTAAATGTTTACAGCTTGGTATTGGATAGCTTTACTGTTTCAAACGGGCCCGACCTGCATGTGTATCTGTCAAAAGAAATACAGCCGCTTAATTTTATTGATCTGGGTGTATTGAGGGCTACCAGCGGAACACAGGTATATGCCATCAACGGAAATCCTGATTTTTCACAATTCAAATATGGGTTGATACATTGCCAGCAATTTGATCATTTATTTGGCAGTGCCAGCCTTCAGTAAATATGAAAAAATTAATCCCAGCATTATTTCTTTTTTGCAGCATTCATGCAGCTGCACAAAACTATCTACCTGCAGATGCAGGCTCAGCCGTAAAATTTAGCATTAAAAATTTTGGGCTAACCGTTAACGGAAGCTTTACCGGGTTGCAGGGAAAAATAGTATTTGATCCGGCTAATATTGCTGCAGCTCATTTTGCTGTAAGCGTAGATGCAGCTACTGTAAATACCGGCAATGGATCGAGGGATAAGCATTTAAAAAAAGAAGAGTATTTTGATGCAGCCCGACATGCCAAATTAAATTTTATATCTGCAAAAGTAATAGCCGGAGGTAAAGCAGGTACCTATTATATGGAAGGTGCTTTAACTATAAAAGGGATTTCAAAAAATATTTCATTTCCATTTACAGCTACTGCTACCGTCAATGGTTATCAGTTTGCAGGGCAGTTTAAAATAAACCGGAGAGATTTTAAAGTAGGTGGCGGCAGTATGGTTTTATCAGATGACCTGAAGGTGTTATTAAATATATCAGCCAACAAACAGTAAGTATGAATGCACAAAACCTACATTTGGATCAATCGGTAAAAAAAGTTTTCACTCAGATTACAAAGGTATTAAACAGCCTTACCGACTCACAATATTCCATGCCAAGCAATACATTGTTCAATGCCACTATCGGCCAGCATGTAAGGCATATTATTGAATTGTTCATGGAGCTGGATAAAGGTTATGAAACGGGCATTGTTAATTATGAAAAACGCAAAAGAGATTACCGTATAGAGACAGATAAAAATTTTGCCTGTGCCTTATTAACTGCTGTTTGCAATCTGAGCGACAAACCCAACAAGCAGCTTTTCCTGGAAGGCTGCTATGATGAAAATTTGAATGAACTGATAACAATGGAAACAAATTACCTGCGTGAGCTTGCTTATAATATTGAACACAGCATTCATCACATGGCACTGATAAGGGTAGGAGTCAACGAGCTTTCCACTGTGCAGGTAGATGAAAATTTTGGTGTCGCTGCTTCCACAATCAAACACCGCACTGTATGTGTACAGTAACTTTTATACCGGTAAATGGGCGTCTTTTTATAACCAGCAGCAGGGATGAAAATGCTGCAAGGAGCAGGGCTTTGATACCGGCAGCCTATCAACAGGATGGAGTAACTCTGCTGTATCCAAAAGATACTGTAGCCAATGGCAGTTGGATTGCACTGAACCAAAATGGTAATGCAGCAGTACTGCTGAACGGTGCTTTTGTAAAACATATACCAATACCGCCATACAGGAAAAGCAGGGGCCTTATTTTTTTAGACATCATTGAACATGCTCAACCGCAATATTATTTTACGGCAATTGAACTGGATGATATCGAACCATTTACCCTGGTGCTTTTTGAGAACCGTTGTTTGTATGAATGCAGGTGGGATGGGAAAGAAAAATACTGTAAACAACTGAATGAAAGCAGGTACCATATCTGGAGCAGTGCCACTTTGTATGCTCCTGCAATTATCAGCAGCAGAAAAAACTGGTTTGAAAAATGGATCACAGAAACGGATAGCCCAACACAGGAAACCATATTTAATTTCCACCGCTTTGCCGGGTATGGCGATAACTCAAACAGCATTTTAATCAACAGGGGAGGGAAGATGCTGACAGTAAGTGTTACCGGGATTGAATTGGATAATGACAAAGGGGTCATGCAATATTTTGATGTGGCAGAAAAGAAAACATCCTGCACAATATTCGAATTTGCAGAACAGCTTGTTCAAAATTAATAGCCATTGCATGTTTAAAAAACTGTCACAAAAACCATTCTTTATCAAACTTTTTAACTGGGAGTACTGGCCTTTTAATGTGGTATATGTCCCCATATATTTTTATTGGCTGTGGTTGATGATAAAAGCCAGGTCGGCATTTTTTTTCAATACCTCCAATCCGTTAATTAAAAATGGCGGCTTCCTGCTGGAGAGCAAAAAGGAGATTTATGACCTGATCCCTTCCGGATATTACCCTGCAACTTTATTTTTTAAACATGACTGCAGTGTGGATGAAGTGATAAGCACTGTTAAAATAAAAGGTTTACAGTTTCCTCTGATAGCTAAGCCTGATATAGGCATGAGGGGGTTGCTGGTGCAAAAAATTGAAACAGAAAAAGAATTGAAACAGTATGCCTGTAGTAACAGGGTTAATTTTTTAGTGCAGGATTTTATTGAGTATGAAAATGAAGTGGGGCTATTTTATTACCGCTATCCCGGGCAGGAAAAAGGAAATATTTCCGGTATTGTTGGTAAAGAATTTTTGTCTGTTACGGGGGATGGTATCTCAACCATCGAACAATTATTGCGAAAAGATCAGCGCTTTATTTTGCAACTTCCTGTGCTGAAGGAAATACATTCTGATACTTTGCAAATTATTTTAAAAAAGGAACAACCGCAACTGCTGGTACAGTATGGCAATCACTGCCGTGGATCCAAATTTTTGGACATCAGTAATTTGATTGACGATGAACTGGTGAAAAGTATCGATGCAGTATGTAAACAAATACCTGATTTTTATTTTGGCAGGATGGACATCCGGTACAGCAATTGGGAAGACTTGAAGAAGGGAAAAAACTTTTCCATTATTGAATTGAATGGTGCAGGCAGTGAGCCAACACATATCTACGACCCCAGGCATTCCATATTTTTTGCCTGGAAGGAGATTATCCGGCACCTAAATATTTTGTATAAGATCAGTGTTCTTAACCATAAAGTTTTGCAGATGCCGTTCATGAATTTTTCTGCCGGTATCAAAATGCTGAAAGAAAATATGGAGTATGTAAAAGTTATCAGTATGCCTTTAAAACGGACAGCTTAATAAAATAAAAATAGTAAAATAATAAACTATGCGGAACAATCAATTATCATTTTTACACATCGGCTTAATAACAGCAGTGATCCTTTTTTTTAGTTCCGGTTTTAAAAGTATGCCAAGTATGCCGGTAAATGAAAACGATCCTGCAATGGCAAATGAATTTGCTGTTGTGGAATTATTTACTTCAGAAGGCTGCTCCAGTTGTCCTGCGGCCGATGAAGCAGTAGCAGCTATTTCAAAGGAGTACAAAGGCAATGTGTTTGTATTGGAATTTCATGTTGATTACTGGAATCGGTTGGGATGGAAAGACGAATTCAGCAATGCAGCTTATTCTGAAAGACAAAGAAAATATGCTGCTGCCCTAGGTTTAGATGGAGTGTATACACCGCAGGCAGTAATAAATGGAAGGGAAGAATTTGTAGGTTCAGATGTTGACAGGCTGCATAAATCTGTAAAACAGCAGCTTGGTATCACCAGTAAAAAATCAATTGGTATTACTGTTGCTGCCATCAGCCAACATACACTTGAAGTGGCTTATGAAACAACTGCAGGCAGTAACGCAATGCTAAACATTGCACTGGTTCAGCTTCATGCAACTACCAATGTAAAGCGTGGTGAAAATGGCGGACGGCAACTGAGCCATATCAATATTGTAAGGGATTTTAAAACAGTGATGAATGAAAAAGGGAAAGTTATGTTGAATATTCCTGCAGGCCTTACTGCTGGTGAATGTAAACTGATCAGCTATTTGCAGGATGGACAAGCATTAAAAATTTTGGATGCTGCAGAAACAACACTAAAATAAACAGCTCCTCTTTTTTTGAACATATATATTTACATTGCAAAATCAAATTTCAACTCCCTATTTGCAATGAACGAAAACCTTTCCGCATTCAATCCTGAGAAATGGGTGGAAAATTACGCTGATGCTTTGTACGCCTTTACCATTACGAGGGTGCAGGATATACAATTGTCCGAAGATATTGTTCAGGATACTTTTTTTAGTGCCTGGAAAGCAAGAGATACTTACAAAGGACAGGCATCAGAAAAAAACTGGCTGTATGCTGTTTGTAGAAATAAAATCATTGATCATTTTCGAAAACAATCCGGCAGCCCGTTAATTTTTTTGTCAAAAGAAGAGAATATGTATTTTGATGAAGATGGGCACTGGACAAGTGAAACAGCCCCGAAAGAGTGGGGCATTAATGTGAAGCAACCCGTTGAGTCAAAAGAATTTTACTCTATACTTGATAAGTGCAAACAAAAATTGAAGGAGATACAGCAATCCGTATTTGTGATGAAATATATGGAGGAACTTGATTCGGAAGAAATTTGCAAGGTTTTGGGCATCACCACGTCTAACTATTGGGTATTGATACACAGGGCTAAATTGCACCTGCGTAAATGTTTGGAAAAAAACTGGATTGGTAAAAGCTGATGGGCATATTTAATTTTATACACCTGGGCTGTAAAAAAGCCACTTTTCTTTTATCAAAAAGGGAAGAAGGCAGGTTAACGCCGCTGCAGAAAATACAACTGAAATTTCATTTAAGCATCTGCGTTTTTTGTACCCGGTTTCAAAAGCAAACAGGGTTGTTTATAAAAAATGCAGCCCACTCCCACCTACATGCTCACCATACATTGTCCGAAGAAAAAAAGAAGCAGTTAAAATTGTTATTGAAAGATTAAGGTTTAAGCGATACTTCTCCGGCACATTCATTTTTGGCTGATTAATAAATTTCCTGCTGTTCAATAAAATTACTGCTGTCCAAAATTTATTGCAAATAGTAGTGTATGCCCGGGTAAGGCTTTGTATATATGTTGCCTATGTCTTAATAGCAGCGTATATTAGGTATGCAGATATTGATTGCACAATAGCTTATTTACTAATTCCCCATTAGTTTCCCCTCCTATTTCCTCTAAAAAAAATAAAATACAAAATGTTAAATCCATTTTCTTTCTACTTCCGTATGTAAATATAGAGTTGAATAGTGCCTTATGTTCCCCCATTGAAAACTGTTTGTATCCATCCAATCTTTGATGAAAAACGATTTCCGGCTACTTGCCTGCCAAATTTGTCACACAGGCATGTGGAGAAATATATATTCAAAAATATCTAACAGCAATATCAACTTTTATTAATATCGAAACCAATTATTTATCATTCAAAAAACAATTTAATTATGAAAAAAAAGCTATCTGCAGCATTCCTTTTAATGGTAATGCTAACCAATACGGTACTTCCCGTATTCGCTTCTTCTCACCGGGAAGCCCCATTGATCTCTAACGATCCACTGGCAGACAATACGGATCTGTATGCTTTCCGAAGTCCTGAAAACCCAGATTTTATCAACATCATCGCCAATTTTGTTCCGGGACAATTGCCACAGGGTGGGCCCAACTATTATTCTTTTGGCGAAAATATCCGGTATGAAATTCATGTTGACAACAACATCAATACACCCGGCGATGATATTATTTTCCGGTTCACATTTAAAAAAACAATTGAAGATTCTTCTACTTTTTTCAACATTCGTTTAGGTAAGCAAAATCTTAAAACTACTTACCTCATGCAAAGAAGTGTGGATGGTGGTGCTACTTTTCAAACAGTAGTGGCAAATGGTGTGGTGCCTCCTCCAAACATTGGTCCACGCTCTATCAGTTCTCCTGTAGGTTTAAATGCTCTTGATTACAATACCCTCATCAACAATTCCATTGTTACTTACGGCCTTGGCCAGAAAGTATTTTGTGGTACAGCAGATGATCCTTTCTTTGTTGACTTAGGTGGTATTTTCGACTTAGGAGATGCTCCAAGGGCTTCTGGTAAATATACAGATGGTTTAAAATGCCTGAATGTATCTACCATTGCTTTGCAGGTAAATATTAAAACACTTCAAAAAGATCACAAAGGAGGATGTGACGCACAAGGTATCCTTGATCCAAATTATGTGATAGGTGTATGGGCAAGTGCCAGCAGGCAAAAAATAAGTGTTTTAAAAGCTGATGGAAAAGGAGTAGAAACTTCTGGTCCATGGGTGCAGGTATCAAGGCTTGGTATGCCATTGACCAATGAAGCGGTAGTGCCAATCGGTTACAAAGATTACTGGAATTCATTAACCCCATATCAGGATCTTTCTAAGTTATCTACATTCGGTAATTTCTTTTACAATCCTGAATTGTCTTTGTACATGAATGATGATCAGTTTGGAGGTGCAGTACCTGCATTAGCCAACCTGCGTATTCAGAAAAACTCTTTAGGTGCTTTTGGATTTGGAAATGGTCAGGATGGTTTATATTCACTAAAAGGCAGTTCGGCTGTTAGCGGTACCGCTTTGGATGATGCTATTTTTGGTACTTTATTGTTACCAAGAAGAGGAGCACCCCGTTCAGTTGATTTGTGGCCGATTTTCCACACTGGTGTGCCTAATTTAAGCCCTTACCAGTTAGCTAACATCAAACCTGCAGGTAATCCACTGGCAGCTGGAAAACCTTTCATCAACAACTTTTTACCTAATGGCGGTGATATGCTGCGCCTTAATATGGCTGTGCCAGCAACTCCAAGGAATAGCCCAAAATTCAGTTCACTCGGGCTTGTGCAGGCAGCTGTATTGGGATTAACAGATCCAGCATACAATACTACTAACAATATACAAAATATTCCTAACATGGATGGCTTCCCCAATGGCAGAAGACTCGAAGATGACGTAACAAGAATTGAACTGCAGGCAGTAGGTGGCGTGGTACTGGCAGCTGTAGGATTGTGGTATGATGATTACACCGTTGGCGGCACCCCGTTAACACCTAACCTGATCAATACATTGACCTACACAACTGGTGTTGAAAAAAATGACAGGCCATTTAAAACGGTGTTCCCGTTTGTAGCAGAGCCTTTTGCAGGTACTTACATTTGCCCTTGCGAACAGACAACAACCACCAACAGTGCTAAACCAATGTTGAGGTCAGAAGCTAATACTGGTGCTATTTTATCAATGGCAGCACCGGATGTATTTGCAACAGTAACACCTAATCCGTTTGTAGATAACAGTGTTGTTAAATATCACTTGGATGCAGCAGCACAGGTAAATATTTCACTTTACAATGCAGATGGTAAACTGGTAAAAGTATTGGTGAGTAAAAAATTAAATGCCGGTACTTACACCCAAGACTGGAATGGAAGTGGCCTCACCAGCGGGGTTTATTTTATCCAGGTAAGTAAAGATGGTGCAGTAAAGCAAAGTATCCGTGTGGTAAAAGGATAATGCAATAAATAAATACGAAACAGTTACTTGATAGTTTCTAACCCTGCCTGTGTAAAAACGGGCAGGGTTATTTTTTTTGAATGTGATTGACGGGCAATATTTTCATGCAACATAGTTGTGTCATCATTTATCCCGAGTTTATTTTGTGTGCTGCGTCAGAACTCTCTTTTGCCTCATATACCAGTATGCAAATTCAGCATCCGCTATAAATCAATACTACTATTTTCAGTCTACTTTTATTTCTAAGAAAAACATCCATTTCTTTTAAAGTTTCGTAGTTATTAACAACCTTTACAGAAACAAATACTTAATAAAAATTTCTACCTTAAAAATATACAATCATGAAAAAGAATTTACTCTCTACTTTGCTCATTACCTTTTTTATTGGTGCAGCAGGCTTTGTAGTATTGAAATACAAACAGGGCGAAAAGAAAAAAGAAACAGCCATTTATCAATTATTGCCAAGGTCAGGCGCACAGGCCCAATCCGAAGAATGGGCCAAAACAAAAAAAACTGCCGAAAAATTAACAGCTGCCATCACAGCCAATCCGGAAGACAAAAAATCATTGCTTGCATTGGCTAACCTCTGCATCATGGAATCAAGAGCCACTGGTAATTATACTTATTATGATATGGCCGCAATGAAATACATCAATGATGTGCTGAAACTGGAACCAAATAATTTTGAAGCACTCACACTTAAATCTCTGGTGCAATTATCCCAGCACCATTTTGCAGACGGGCTTGCCACTGCAGAAATGGCAAAAAAGATAAATCCTTACAATGCTTTTGTGTATGGCATTTTAGTGGATGGCAATGTAGAAATGGGCAAGTATGATTCAGCAGTGGCAGCAGCAGAAAAGATGATGTCTATCCGGCCCGATCTGCGTTCTTATGCAAGGGCATCTTACCTCCGTGAAATTTACGGTGATTATCCCGGTGCCATCGAAGCTATGAAGCTGGCTGTAGATGCAGGTGCTCCCGGCGATGAATCTACCGAATGGAGCAGGGTGCAGCTTGGCCATCTATATGAAAATATCGGTGATCTGAAAAATGCAGCTATGCAATATACTATTGCCATTAATGAACGTCCGGGCTACCCTTATGCGTTAGCAGGGCTGGCCGGTATTGCCCTGGCCGAAAATGATTATGCCAAAGCGGTTGACTATTACCAACAGGCAGACTCCATTATCAGCAATTCTACACATAAAGAAGGTTTGGCAGCAGCATATAAAATGGCAGGAAAAAATATAGAAGCAAAAAAACTGACAGAAGAAACCATTACAGAAATGACCAAAAGTGCAAAAGCTGCATTGACCGATGAAACTATTGGCCACTATTCTGATAAAGAACTGGCGGAAATACTTATAAGGAATGGCAACTATGATAAAGGGCTGGAACATGCACTGGCAGAGTATAACCGCAGGCCTGATAATATTGATGTGAATGAAATGCTTGCCTGGGCTTATTATAAAAAAGGAGAGGCAGGCAAAGCAGGACAATATATTAAAGTGGCACTAAAGACCAACAGCCAAAACCCCACACTGCTTTGCCACGCAGGCCTCATTTTTTTAGCAACTGGTGATAAAGAACAGGCTAAAAAATACCTGCAGGACGGTTTAAAAAACAACCCTAACATTTTTACTGAATTAAAAAATGAAAGTGCCGCAGCATTGAAGCAGATATAAAAGATCATTCACCAAATAATTGATTGAAACATGCCGGCAACTTTTAAAAAAATAATAACCTTTTCAGTACTGCTTTTATTTGCACCCCTGTTGTTTGCCCACAGCATTAATTATGTGTTGGAAAATGCCCCGACAAAAGATGTGGTATGGTTTTATCTTCAGCTTGGGTTTACTCATATCATTCCTTCCGGTGCCGATCATATTTTATTTGTGGTAGGGCTGTGCCTGTTAAGTACTAATATAAAAACCATCATATGGCAGGCTACTGCCTTTACTGTAGCACATTCCATTACGCTTGCCCTCAGCATGAAAAATATTGTGATGGCACCCGGTGCATTAGTAGAGCCAATTATTTCACTCTCCATTATGTTTGTTGCGGTAGAAAATATGATGATCAAAAAACTAAGGCCCTGGCGGATACTGGTGGTATTTTTATTTGGCCTCATCCACGGTATGGGCTTTGCCAGTTCACTGAATGAAATTGGTTTGCCCACTAATAAATTCTACACTTCCATCATTGCTTTTAATGCAGGCGTGGAACTGGGGCAAATGGCCGTGATAGCAGCTGTATTTTTTCTTCTCATCAAACCTTTCAGAAATAAAGCCTGGTACAACAAAAGAGTAGTGTATGGTATCTCCTCTGTCATTACACTCATTGCTTTTTACTGGACGGTAGAACGTGTATTTTTTAGCTAAGTGTTATTTAGGCTTTGCAGGTTTTTTGATAGGCAATTTTTTTCGGTTTTATATTTTTTGATTGAGTGTTACCTGCGGAGGGTGTAGCAGGGAGTGCCCTCATCTCAATTCTTCGGTCAGCTCACAGTCAGGGATAATCATTCTTAATTTCTCCAATTCTTTCTGCCTCTTTTTGCTTTTACTTAGAAATACATCAAACCTAAGATTTATGCTATTTTATTGATTAAATGAAATGATTTTTCTCATCGGCTACGAAGTCATTTTTGCCAATTCAATTTCAAGCCTGACAAAATTTTCTTCGTTTTTGCCAACTGCAAATGCTTTTATTTTGTTACACTCTTCTGCTGAATTGAAAATCATTTTGAAAACAATTTTTGTCTTGCCGGCAGCTACTTCTTCAAATGCAGCAACTACCTGAAAGATTGGTTTTGAAAAACGTTTCCATGCAATAAGTGTTGGGTTGTCTATTTTTATAAACTCACATTCATTAGGATAATTTCCTTTGTCTGGCCCGTGCATAATAAAACTCCATTTTCCACCCGGCCGTAAATCAAACTCATTAAAAGTATTTGTAAAACCAGCTGGCCCCCACCAGTTTTTTAGATGCACCGGGTCAGTCCAGGCCGTATAAACAATGTTGATAGATGCGTTTACAATTCTTGAACTTACAATTTCACATTTAGGTGTTGTAGAGATAATTTCTGATGTCATTTGTGAAATATTTTATTTCTCTCCTAATTTACTGATCATTTAATCCCTTTCCATCAAGTATTTGCTGCATACATTTCTCAACCCTCGACTCCCGGGTTTTAGATTGTTTAGGTGCAGAAAAATGCAGCAGGTATCCTCTTTGCCGTCCTGGCGTCAATACTTTAAATGCTTTTTTTAAGGCAGGCTTTTTATCTAATTGCTTTTGAAATTCTTCGGGAATTTTGTATTCAACAGTCTTTTTTAAATTCACTCTCAACCCGGCTTTTTCCACTTCAATGGCTTCATAGATATAAGCTTTCAAAATGACTTTCATCTTAACTATTTCCCCAACATTGGTGAACCGAATCTGTCGTGCCGCCTGCACATTCTCCGTTTGTTGAATCAGCATACCATTGGCATCATTTAACAAGGCTCCTTTGAAAAACAAAATCGCACAGTATTCTTTAAATACATGTATTAAAATGATGTTACTTTTCTGAAATATGTAACAGGGAACACCCCACTTCAATTCTTCGGTCAGCCCATAGTCAAGAACAATTGTTCTCAGTTTCTCCAATTCTTTCTGCCATTTTTTGGCTTTGCTAAAATAAAAATCAGCCTTAGGATTCATGCTATTTATTTATTGATTAACTGAAGTGGTTTTTCTGGTTCGTTGTAATAAAAGGGGTATTAGAAGCTCTGCCTGAGGTGGATTGTTTACCAACAAATGTAAATAGAAAGTAGAAATATTTGATTACCGGTAATGCAACCTTTTTAATCCCGCCTGAAGTAGGAACATTTATTTTTTGTTAGCCACAGTACTTTCCACACGAAGCGATACACTTTCAAGTTAGCACAGAAGGTTGTTAGAAGTAGTATCGTCATTCGTTGTCTGTTTCATTTACGGTTTGTCCTGCCCCAAGAATTCCTTCATTCCCAAGTTAGATTGTCCAGTAGAAAAATTTGGTTTTGCGTAAGGAACATATTTCACTGACTGAACATGTATCATCAAAGGGCAAGTATTTTTAGTGACTCCAACTCTGTATTCTTTAGCATTGTAAAAAAATTGATTGACAAACCATCCAATATGGTTCCCCTTCCAACCGTAAATTTTTCTCCGTCAAGAAGCAGTTCGGCTTCTATGCCTGAGCAGGAGCGTACAGCCGGGACACAAGTGGATGAATAAAATTAGTTAACAGCCCCATTTATTCTTCCTGAAATTTTCAATAATCAATACTCAATAATCAATACTCAAGTAAGGGTAAAAGCGGCTATCTTTGCCGCCTTAAAAACAGACGTACAAGGGAATGAAGAACATCAGAAATTTTTGCATCATTGCACATATCGACCACGGAAAGAGTACCCTGGCAGACCGCTTAC
The DNA here is from genome assembly GCA_031368105.1 of Chitinophagaceae bacterium. Lineage (GTDB taxonomy): Bacteria > Bacteroidota > Bacteroidia > Chitinophagales > Chitinophagaceae > Ferruginibacter. The sequence continues at coordinate 12,924 of JANLQY010000052.1, read as the reverse complement.
TGGAATTTACCCATACCATTGGCGAAAGGGATATGCAGAGCCAGGTGCTGGATAATATGGACCTGGAAAGGGAAAAAGGCATTACCATTAAAAGCCATGCCATCCAGATAAATTACAAATGGAAAGGGGTAGACTATGTGCTGAATTTGATTGATACTCCCGGCCATGTGGACTTTAGTTATGAAGTGAGCAGGGCACTGGCTGCCTGTGAAGGAGCATTGCTTTTGGTAGATGCAAGTCAGGGTATACAGGCACAGACTATCAGTAATTTATACCTGGCAATTGATAATAATTTAGAGATCATTCCGGTGATCAATAAGATAGATATGGACGGTGCCATGATACCGGAAGTGACAGACCAAATAGTGGAATTGATTGGCTGCAAGCCAGAAGATATTTTGCTGGCAAGCGGCAAAAGTGGTATTGGTATTGAAGAAATACTGACGGCTATTATTGAACGCATTCCTGCACCAAAGGGTGATGAAAATGCGCCGTTGCAGGCGTTGATTTTTGACAGTGTGTTCAATTCTTTCAGGGGCATTATTGTTTATTATAGAATTTTTAATGGCACATTAAAGAAGGGTGATAAAATTAAATTCAGCAATACCGGGCTGGAATATGGTGCCGATGAAGTAGGCATTTTGAAACTGGGTATGGAAGCCAAAAGCGAAGTGAGAGCCGGTGATGTGGGCTATATTATTACGGGTATAAAAGTGGCCAAAGAAGTAAAAGTGGGAGATACCATCACCACTACGGTGAATGGCGCTACAGAATCTATACAGGGTTTCCAGGATGTAAAGCCGATGGTATTTGCCGGCATCTTCCCGGTGGAGACCGATGCGTTTGAAGAGTTGAGGGATTGCATGGATAAACTGCAGCTCAATGATGCGTCACTCACTTTTGAGTTGGAAACATCGCAGGCTTTGGGTTTTGGTTTTCGTTGCGGATTTTTAGGAATGCTGCACATGGAAATTATACAGGAGCGTTTGGAAAGAGAGTTTAACCAAACGGTGATTACCACGGTGCCGAATGTGAGTTTTATCGCCACGACAAATAAGGGTGAAGTGGTGAGGATTAATAACCCTACCGAAATGCCCGACCCTACAAGGATTGACCATATTGATGAACCTTTTATTAAAGCACAGATCATCACCAAGCCGGAATACATTGGCAATATTATGACGCTGTGTATTACCAAACGGGGTATTCTTACGCACCAAAGTTATTTGACAACTACAAGGGTAGAGCTAAGTTTTGAAATGCCGCTGACAGAAATTGTGTTTGATTTTTATGATAAATTAAAAAGTATCACGAGGGGATATGCATCCTTCGATTATCACCCGATTGAATACCGGCCGAGTGATATTGTGAAGATGGATATTTTGCTAAATAATGAAAGGGTGGATGCTTTGAGTGCATTGATTCATCGTGGCAGGGCGCATGAGTTTGGCCGCAAGTTGTGTGAAAAATTAAAAGAGCTGTTGCCGAAGCAGCAGTTCCAGATTGCGATACAGGCTGCTATTGGCGCCAAGGTAGTGGCAAGGGAAAACATCAGTGCGATGAGAAAAGACGTTACTGCTAAATGTTATGGTGGTGATATCAGCCGTAAAAGAAAATTATTAGAGAAGCAGAAAGAGGGCAAGAAAAGAATGAAGCAGATTGGAAATGTGGAAGTACCGCAGGAGGCGTTTTTGGCAGTGCTTAAACTTAACGACTAAGTTTAGTTATGAATGATGAATGATTAGTTATAAGTTGATAAATAGTTTTGTGTTATTATTTTTTTGAAACGGGCAGAATAATTTCATGGCAACATTGTTGTGTCACTCACTTGTACGGCATATCTTAATTGAACAAATAAAAACTTATGAGTAATTTATCATTAAACCCCGACATGAATTTAGAAGTAACAGCACGCTTTATTGCCAAAGGCAATGATATTCCGCTTACAGGTGATGCTTACAAAGTGCGCCTGTTTGATAAAGATATTTTTGATGATGATTATATTGGCGAAAGCGGACTGGATGAAAATGGTGATGCTAAAATTAGTTTTAGTCATACTGCATTCAGCGATCTTGGCAATGTTGAAACCACACCCGATTTTTATTTTGTAATGGTAAAAAATAATGTGCAGATTTTTGAAAGTAAAGTAATGGAGGAACTGGATATAGCAGCAATTGAACAATTTAAAATGGGAAAGGGGCAACTGATTGACCTGGGGACTTTCCTGGTGGAAGGTTAATAATACTTCATGGTATTGCAATCTGTTGAATCCGCTGTTGGCGGATTTTTTGTTTGTATAGAGTCTGCTGATGCGTTGATAATTTTACTGTTGCTGCTACTGTCTGTATTGGGTATTGGGCAAATGCTGTCTTCGATTATTGTTGATGTTGATTGAACTGACTTAAAGTCGATATCGCCTTTTGTAATAGAGTCGTAGATCACAGTAACTCCCATGGTGCTTGCACAAACAGGCTGAGTTAATATGGGCATTGGCATTGTATCTATATTGAAATTAAAACCTCCAACCATTGCCCTTTCATTGTTTATTTTTTCTTTGGCAATAGGCAACATTGGCTCTCCCATAGTTTGGCTGCTTTCAATTTTATGCTGATCAATTACTGCATCACAAGAAAACAGCATGCTGCTGAAAGCCAGCAGGCATGCTGTTAAGAACTGTTTCCATAGGGGTAAATGTATTTGTAAAATATTTTGTGGCAGCGTAATGCTGATGCGTTGCAATTGATGATTTCTAAAACGTCCGCAAAGGATATTTTCTTGTTGGTGGAGTAAAAAATATTTTATTGCTTCATCGGGCATAGAAGTAAAATCAACTACAGTTTTAGCACATGCAGTGCAGTGGCGGCCTTGCAGGTTGGGTGTCATTGTTTCCCAATCCTCATGGCAGGGTTTTGGGATGGAGATCTTCAGCATACAAATATTTGCAATTAGATGCAGGGAGTAGATCTTTACATAAGTCCTGTTTTATTTTGCTGATTTTTTTCAGTTTAAAATTAAGCGCTTACCAGATAATATTATTCAAGCCCACACTTACATTTTTGTTAAATAAAAAAAGGCTGCTCTTTTGAAACAGCCTTTTTTGAATAAGTAAAACCAGTGAATTAAATTATTTTTATTGTTTCTTCTTAAGTAATTTTAAAACAATAATTTATCCGCTTACTGCTTATCATTATTTTTCATCTTCGGTTTGATATCCATTGTTTCTTTTATAACAGCAGCCCTTACTTTTTCCTGGTATTGTTTATTGATGGCCACATTTAATTGTTGTGCTTCGCCGAGTTGCTGCTGCAGGCTTTGTATCCGGTCCATCTGCAGGTTGGATGGTTTCACTTCCTGGTTGCAGATCGTTCCATATACATCGGTAATGTCTTCTCTCAATTTTTTCTCATCCGCAAACATAGATTTTTGTTTGGAAGCCAGGCAGCGGTTGCGGAGTTCTTCCAATTTATTGTTGTATTCCTCCACCAGTTTTTTTACTTTAGGATTTTTAATTTTCGCCAGGTTTTCTTTCAGCATTTTTTGAGTGGTATTCACACTGTCCACCAGTTTGGCAAGCTTTTCATGCATCTGGTACAGTTCCATGCCTGCACCAAATTGTGCCTGCATATCCGCCAGGGTCATAGTGCTTTTTTCATCCCGTTGCATGGTCATTTTGTTCTCGTAATATTTGTCGCCCACTTTTATTTTTACCGTGTATTCGCCGGGTAATACTATTGGTGCTACAAAAGCGCCATAGTCCATTTTGGTGCCGCCGCCTGCTACTTTCGGTGGCGTGTAGCGCATGTTCCAGCGTACAATGTTGATGCCTTTTCTTTTGGTGCCGGGCATACTTTGTACCAGCTTGCCATCTTTATCATATATCTCTACGGTTACTATTCCTGTGTTGAGCCTGTCTTTAAAATAATATTGAATGGGTGCTTCCTGCGAAGGATTGCCACCAACAAAACCATCACCATTGCTATTGCCCACATAATATTTACCCATCGAAATATTGATTGGCTTGGGTTCAAATATCAATACCTCTTTTTGAGATGCATCCTTTGTCATATTTCTCATCGGCGTGATGTTATCTACAATCATGATACCACGGCCATGTGTTGCCAAAATCAAATCATTGGTTACCGGTTGAATTTGTATATCCCTTACCATTGCTTTCCACGGTACATTGTTTTTCATCCTGAACCAATTGGCACCAGCATCCAGTGATGCAAACAAGCCCATCTCTGTACCTGCAAATAATAATTCTTTATTCACCAGGTCTTCTTTTATTTTATGGGCAAAGCCGGTAAACTCAGTGCTGGTAATCCTTTTCCACGTTTTACCCATATCGGTTGATTTGCCAATATATGTTTTCATGTCCCCATACATGTGGTTATCAAATGTGGTGTACACAGTATTTTTATCAAACTTCGATAGTTCAATGCTGCTTACCCATGTCTGTGCAGGAATGCCGGCGGCTGCATAATTAGCTGCCACATTCGTCCATGTTTTTCCACCATCAGTTGTGTATTGAAGGTTGCCATCATCAGTGCCTGCCCAAATAATATTTTCATCAAAAGATGATTCTGCCAATGTAAAAATAGTACAGTGATTTTCTGCAGAAGTATTGTCGGCACTCAGCCCGCCGGACTCTTCCTGTTTTTGTTTGCTTTTATTATTGGTAGTTAAATCAGGAGAAATTTTTGTCCAGTTTTTTCCCTGGTCGGTAGAGCGGTATAAATACTGTGCTGCCATGTAAAGGTTAGCTTTATTTTTTGTGCCGGTAACAATGGGAGAGTTCCAGTTAAAGCGTAGCTTCTCTTCATTTTTAGATGCCTGTGGCTTCATACTGAAAGCAGTTCCAGTTTTCAAATCGATATGATTAGCTTCACCACCCTGCGATTCTGCATATACTACATCCGGGTTCACAGCATCTACCTGTACCCAAAAACCATCACCGCCACCCAGGTTTTTCCAATCGCCATTTTCAATACCACCGGCACTTTGTGATGGTGCATACCAGCTTTGATTATCCTGCAGGCCGCCATACACATTGTAAGGTTCTTTATAATCATAAGTAACATGATAGAATTGTGAAACGGGTAATACAGACAACATGATCCAGCTGGCACCCCTGTCGTTACTCATGTACACGCCACCGTCAGTACCGAGGTACATTTGACTGGTGTAATTTGGATTTACCCAAAGTGCATGCATGTCGGAGTGTACATTGCCACTGCCGTCCGCAAAGGAAAGCCCGCCATCATCACTGTAACTAAATAAAAAGCCTGGGCGATAAACTCTCTTGGGATCTTTGGGATCAACAGCCAGGCAGGAAAAATAAAATGGCCTTGATTCTACATTCAGGGTTGTACCTTGTTTTTTCCAGGTTTCTCCACCATCAGTTGAAAGAAATAGGCCTGTTTTTTCTGCTTCTACAATGGCCACTAAATTATTAGGTGCACTTGGTGCCAATGCAATGGCGGCACGGCCTATTGGTTTTGCAGGCAAGCCGTTGGTTAATTCTTTCCATGATTTACCGCCGTCTAAACTTTTAAAAATACCACTGTTTTTTCCACCTGAATTAAAAGCGTAGGGCTTTCTGCGAAACTCCCATGCAGTGGCATAAACAATGTTGGTATTGATTGGATCAACTGCTATATCTGCCACACCGGTGGTTTCGTTGATGTATAAAATTTTCTCAAAAGTTTTACCGCCATCAATTGATTTATACAAACCTCTATGTTTACTGTCGCTCCATAACGGGCCGGGTGAAGCGACATATAAAGTGTTTGAATTTTTTGAATCAATAATAATTTTGCTAATATGCTCCGTGCTGTCGAGACCGCCAATCTTTGTCCAGTTATCACCGCCATCAATTGTTTTGTACAGGCCATCGCCAATGGATACTGTGTTACGCATGTTGCTTTCGCCGGTACCTACATACACTGTTTTAGGATTTTGCTGATCGATGGCAAGTGAGCCGATACTCTGGCAATATTTATCAAACACTGATCTGAAAGATGCACCTGAGTTGGAAGATTTCCATACGCCGCCACCGGCAGCACCTACATACAGTGTACGAGGCTCACTGTTTACCCCTTCTATTACGGTTATTCTCCCGCCCATGGTGGCAGGGCCTATCTGTCTTGCTTCCATCATACCAAAAGTGGCTGAAGTAATTTGGGCAAATGAATGGGCTGATATAAAAATGAAGATGATTGACTGCAATATCTTTCTCATAAAATTTTTATTAAGTGGGTTGTTTTTAATTGCTGTTGATTACCGGGTTGGTTTAAATAATTTATCATCCAGCGGTTGGTTCAGTTCGATGGTATCGAAAGTGATGTTGTCGAAAGTAAATGGAAACAAAATGCCTTCTTTTGTTTTTTTGAAATTGTAATAGTCAACACTGTTGCGGCTTTGCTGGCCATTACTGACGGATATATTTTTTATCCGGATCACATAATAGTTAGAAGGGTCAATAAAATAGTACAGGGTTTTATTGGGCAGCACAGTTATTTTTAATTGAATGGCATCCACACCATCCACATCTTCATTCTCTAATAACTCTACGGTGTAGCCTTTTTCTTTATAGTTTACCAGCACACCCGATTGATCTAAATCATTTTGCCCCAGTTTCACATCTTCTGCTGTCATATTTTCAGGAGCTGATTGCCCCTGGAAAGGATTGAAATTAAAGCCGGAGTCTTTTGTAACAATATTATAGCCGGTTAATCCACTGAAAGAAAATTCAATCCGCTGGCCTTTTTTGTTGACGGCATAAATATTGAACGGGATTTTTTGCCCGGAAAATTCAATATTGCCTTTCTTCAGTACTGTGTTGATGGCAAGCAGTTTTTCTTTGCCGCCCTGGGCTTCGATTACTTTGTTGATAACATCATCCATATTACCTTGGGCCATGGAGTTGCCTGCCACAAATGCAAGCAACAAAAACGAGCAGATCAGTTTCATAAAACAGTTTTTGGTTGGTTTATAATGATAAAACAAAGTAGTTGTTTTTGTTTGGATGCCACAAATTTTTTATTTGAATGGTGGGTTTGCCGGAAAGGAGATTTATTGGATTGGAAGGGTTAGAAAGATTTTTTACAGCAACGTTTATTGATCCTCGTATTTTATTAATGAAAAGGATAACAAAATATAAACTTCCGAAGTTTTTAAAGCTTCGGAAGTTTATGTATCGGGCTCACTGATATTTTTATTTTTGTTTGGCTGCCCAGTCATCCATTTTCTTTTCCAGCACATCCAGCGGCATGCAACCATCTTTTAAAATAGCATTATGAAAAGCAGCAAGCCATTTAGCTTTTCATTTGTCCTGTATCTTTACATAAAAATAGCAGTGGCAAAAAAAGAAACTTACCGGCAGCGATATAACAACAAACTGATAACGGCAGGAGAGGAACCTGTAAAGCAGGAGCGGAAAGAAAGAATACCAATTGACCCGGCCATTCAACAGCTTTTTGCAGAAGGGAAAGTAATACTGATTGACAAACCATTGCACTGGACATCGTTTGATGTGGTGCGAAAGCTGAGGAGTATTTTGCAGATAAAAAAGATAGGCCATGCCGGTACACTTGATCCGCTGGCTACCGGTTTATTAATTGTGTGTACCGGAAAATTTACCAAAAAAATAAATGAATACATGGCGCAGGAAAAAGAATACACCGGCCATTTTACACTCGGCGCTACCACACCCACCTACGACCTGGAAAGTAAACCAACCGAAATAAAAGATTATCATTTTGTAACGGCTGAACTATTGCATGAAACCACCAAACAATTCACCGGTGCTATTGAACAGTTTCCTCCCATTTATTCTGCCATAAAAAAAGATGGGGTGGCATTGTATGAACTGGCAAGAAGGGGAGTGGAAGTGGAATTGAAAGTAAGGAATGTAACCATTCATCAATTTGAAATTACCAGTATCAACCTGCCGGTGGTGGAGTTTAAAGTGGTGTGCTCCACAGGAACGTACATACGAAGTTTGGCAAATGATTTTGGGGCGGCATTGGGCTGCGGCGCTTACCTCAGCAGCCTTCGCCGTACTGCTATTGGTGATTTTAAAGCGGGAGATGCTGTAAGCATGGAAAGTATGAACGGGGATTTGGTGGGATTAATTTGATTAACAGGATTAAACACTGCTGGCCTTTCTAAATAAAAGAGAAGTAATGTATTGCTGCTAAAAAGGATAGGTAAGCCCGATAGAAAAATTAAAATTCTCATACCGCCATTTACGGTATTCGTCATTGGGGCCTGCTGTGAATATTTTTTTAAACAGGTCGTCAAAGCCGATGGACGGAGCTTTCCATCCGTCATTTTTATCCAGCTCCGGCCGCTTAAAACGGAAGCCAAGGTCGAACCTCAGCAGTACATAATTAAAGTCGAGCCTAAAGCCGGTTCCAAGGTTTACACCCAGTTGTTTATAGAAATTTTTAAACTCAAACTTGGTGCTATCGTAAGCACCATTTGGGTTGGTATTTTTAAAATTCCAAACATTGCCAACGTCAGCAAACAATGCCCATTTAAGTATTAAAGTATTGGGAATTATTTGAAACAGATCCCTCCGGTATTCAGCATTCAATTCAAAACGCATATCGCCGGTACGGTCACTGAGGGATCTTACTCCATAAGGAGCAAGTTGTTTAGAACCCGGGCCAATACCTCTTATTGGCCAGGCTCTCATGCTGTTTGGCCCTCCTCCAAAATATTGTTTAAAGAAAGGAAGGGTAGTATCTGAAGAACCAATAGGGGCACCCACTCCAACAAATAAACGAAAAGCCAAAGCTGATTTGATGTGGTTAATGGTATGTACTACTTCAATATCTGTTTTGATAAATTCTTTTAAATCTTTTTTCAAAAACGTAATTGATTTCAGAGGAAACGGCAGGAAACCTGACTCTTCTAAATTCCATTTAAAGTTGGTTATTTTATTCTTCTTAATACGGGTGGATGAATATCTGTACGACAGCCCCATTACCAAAGCAGTATTAAATGAATACCTTAAATAAGGGTTCGCCGTAAGGGTGGAATCAAATACATGAGAGCGGTTGTAGAGATTAGAATATTCTCCATTTATTTTTAGCGACTTAGTTCTGTTTTGCCTTGGGCTCCACTCAAACCCCAGGGCTCCGCCAACAGAATTTAATTTGAATAATCCAATACGGTTGGTATTGGAAATACTGGTATTGTAAATTGTTTGTTTGGAGAATAATTTCTTCTCATCTGCCATTATAATTTTGTATCCCCATTGCGGTAACTTGGGTACAGCAACGGTACCGTTGTATCCCACTTCGCTGGAGTTAATAAAATTTTCAGCATTGGGTGTTGCATTCAAATTTAATTCCACTCCGGCACGGATGGCATGTGTCCATTTGATTCCTTGTTTCCAAACATTCCTGTTTTGTAAAGATAAATTACCCGAAAGCCCCAGCAGGTTTCCGGCATTGGCTACGGTAACATTGTTACTGTTGCTGTTGGCAGAATAACTGGCTTCAATATTTGCTTCAAAGCCGAATTTTTTTGAAGGTACCAACTGCACTATCATATCAATTTTACCCAGGCTGTCTTTGGGTTCTACCATTTGAATATTCACATTTTGCCAAACCCCTATTTTAGAAAAGTTGTTGACCGTTTTTACATAATCTTCCTGGCGGTACATATCGCCTTTTTTGATAATCATACTTTGTACCAAAAAACTATTCTTCACAATGTTTTTGTGGTAACGGATGATGTAGCCCTGTGCAGTGTCCTGCGTAAATGGCGCAATGCCGCCTGCATCTTCCTGGGTAAAATCGGGCCAGATGTAGATGTTGTTGATATAATATTTTTTCAGCCGCATACTGTCGGCAGCAGGGTTCAGCACCATTGCCAGTTTGATGGTGGGCTTGTCTCTTTTTTTATTTGCCTCCGCTAGTAACCTGATATTTTCAAATGGATCATCCGAAATATTGGTCAATGATGCAATGGTAGTATCACCTCTTAATTTCAAATCATCAGAGGTGAATTTGTAATAACCATTGTTGCGGAACAGTTCCACCAGCCGGCTTATTTCTGCCAGCACATTTCCTTTGGTTACCGGTGTGCCTTTTAATAAAAAAGACTGTGGCATGGTTTGTATTGCCAGTTGCTGCAGCTCTGGCCGCTGCAGCCGGTAGCTGATGGTATCTATCAGTGTGGGGTTGCCGGCATCAATTGTATATTTTACAGAAACCCTTTCCTGCTTTTCTATTTTAAATTTAAAGGGAAAATGATAAGTCAATACTTTCAGCCTTGCTGTATCTGCTTTAAAAGTATCCCTTGCCTGGTAATAGCCAAGGTGCAGCAAAGTGTTTTTCATGTTCCTTGCAGAGATGGCTGCATAGGTGCTGTCATAAGCTGGGGGCGATTTTACTTTATGTAATAAAAAAGCATAATCTCTGATAACTAATTTCATGCTGTCGTCCAGCAGCGTTGATAATTTTTGTTTGAGTGATTTTCTTTCATCTCCAGAAAAATTACCTCCATCTAAATCAATGGTATTTTTAAAAACAAAGGGTTTGTTTTTTTGATACTTTCGGGGAGTGGTACAGGCAGACAGGATTATTGAAATACAAAGAATATATTTGAACCAGTTAGCCATTTTTATTTTATCAGGAAAACTATACAAGTAATTTATTTTTTTAAAGAAACATGTTAAGCAAAACACATTCCAAATATATTCAAACTTTGCACCACAAAAAATTTAGGGATGCAGAAAACCTATTTATTGCCGAAGGTAGTAAAGTGGTGATGGAATTATTGCGGTCGCAAAAATTTGTTTGTACAGAAATACTGGGCCTGCAGGAATGGCTGCATGAAAACGAAGCCTTGCTGCGAAAGCACTACAGTGGCCCATTGCAGGCCACAGAAGCGTATGAGCTGGAAAAGATATCAGCACTATCCACCCCAAACCAGGTGCTGGCTATTTTTAAAAAAGCCGCTGCACCGGTAATAACTGTGGAGGGAAAAATAAATTTACTGCTTGATAATATCCAGGATCCGGGCAACATGGGTACCATTATCCGCATTGCCGACTGGTTTGGTATCAGCAATATTATCTGCTCTGCACATTCGGCCGAAATGTACAACCCCAAAGTGGTGCAAAGTACCATGGGCAGCCTTGGAAGGGTGAATGTAATTTATACCGGCCTGGCAGAATGGATAGAACAACACAAGTCTGTAAAAGTATATGCGGCTGCACTGAATGGAAAAGCATTGCAGCAATACGGTAGATTAAAAGAAGGATTGATAGTGGTTGGCAATGAATCAAAAGGCATCAGTGAAGAAATACTGCAACTGGCCAATGAAAGAATCACCATTCCTAAATTTGGTGAGGCCGAATCGCTGAATGCAGCGGTGGCAACAGGCATCATTTTATCACATTTGGTACAGGGGTAAAATGTTTTAAATAACTTTGATAAATAAACAGATCATATTTTAAGATGAAAAAAATTATTGCTACGCTGATTGCTTTTGTTTTGTGTACGGCAATGTTTGCCCAAAACGTTACCCGGATAACTTTGTTTGCCAACAGCAGTTCGGATGTTATTACCTGCCAGGCAGAACAAAACCTGCTGATTAATATTTCAAAAGATGGAAATATTATTGATTATGGTGTGGAAGATTATTGGAACAGGCTGCTGAAATTTATGGGCAGGATAGAATATTATTCAGCCAACGACGACCAGGCTTTCAGGGGAAAAGTAAGATACATTGGCCCTACACAAATTACTTACTATGCCTCTTATGACAATGATGCGCTGAAAGGAAAAATTAAAAGTATCGGCAGCAATGTTTTTGATTACTACGGCGCTTTTGAAGATGAGGCGGTGAAAGGAAAAATTAAATTGATCGGGGCATTGCAGCTTTCCTACTTTACTTCTTTTGATAATGAATCGTACAAAGGCAGGTTTAAAACAATTGGCAGCACCAGCCTTGCCTACTATGGTTCTTATGATGATAAAGCCATTAAAGGAAAAATAAAAAGCATTGATAACGTAGCCTTCAATTATTACACTTCATTCGACCGGAAAGAATACCAGGGCGCATTAAAATCCGGAACTTATATGCACATCATCAACGGTATTAAATACGTTGTGAGGAATTAATCATTTGCTTACCGGCACATTTCATTTCTACATTGTACCTAATTTACATTTTTATGTGTAAACCTATTTTAAGCAAATATCAATGTTAAATAATTTAGTAAAAAAAGCATTATTTGCTGCCCGGCAATCTGCAAATAAAAAAGCTCCCGGCTTTACCGGAAGCTTTACAGGCTTTGATGGTACCGCCAGTTAAGCAGCCATCAACTGGGTACGCTGCATTACATACTGAGATACAGTATTGCTGTACACCAGCTGGTCGTTGCTGCCAATAGCAACTATTCTAAACCAATAAAGTTTGCCCTGCTCCAGGTTGTCAAACTCATACTTTACCCGGCTGCTGGCTACTGTTGTCCACTCTGTTTTATCAGTAAGCGGATCGGGAGCCACCTGGTAAAGAAATCCCTTCACTCCTTTGTAGCCCCTGGTTTTTACCATCAGGGTACCAGGGTTAAGGCCCTGGCTTACACCCAAAATTTCCGGTACGGGCACATGGGTGGGTTCAGGTTTTTTTGACAGTGTAAATGCACTGCTGGTAAGCTTTTCAATGTCTCCTTTGCTTACCACGTTTACATACATAGCCAGGTCTCTCATCATGCTTTCAAGGTTAAGCCGCAGTACATTTTTTTTGGCCACTGCATTCCGGTCGCCGGTTTTGGCATTGGGAATGGCATTGTCAAAATCATCCACTGTTTTTGAAAAATCAGCTATGGTGGGGTCGGGGCTGGGGAAGTAAGCATTGCCTGCCATGCCCTTCTCCACTTCCCGGCATTTCACCAAAAAA
>JANLQY010000075.1:0-4385 GCA_031368105.1 Chitinophagaceae bacterium | reverse complement strand
CCAATGATGGTGGCAAAGATCATAGCGGCTATGGCTAACAGTAAGGTACCGGGCAAGGCTTCCATCAGTACGGAGCCAACTCCTTTTTTTGTCTGGTAACTTTTCCGCAGATAAGGAATTTTGAGGCCAACCTTTACATCACCGCCGATAAATAATCCTTTCAATTCTTTTTTTTCAATATCTGCTTTGCTGTGTATTGATAGTGGAGAAACATCATTGAGGTATAATATAAACTGTTTCCATTTGGGCTGGTCGAGGTATAGGTCTTTGCGGATATTATCGAGTGTTTTTTTATCGCCGGTTTGCCCTACAATCAATTTAGCCGGGTCTCCAAAACCCTGGAACATAATAAAGACCAGCACCACCACACCCAGCAGTACCAACAGGGAATAAACAATTTTTTGTAGTACTAATTTCAACATTCTTTTTTAGTATGCCTTGTATCTTATTTCAAAATATCTTTCATATCTGCCCAGCTATATTTTTGCTGCACTACGGCCCCTTTCATTATCAACAGTGTGGGATTAGCCCTGGCAGCGGTTTTAATAGCAGTGGCATCGCAGGTATAAACTGGTAAATTATAACTGTTTGTTTTATTAAAAAAGGCTTCTACTTTTTTTGTGTCGGATGTTACGATGTATAAAGGAATATTCTGCTGCTTTGCTTTTTTAGCAATATCAGCAAACACACTGAGCCACCTGTCTGCACTGCCATCCATATCTTTTAAGAAAAATAAGTAAGCGGCAGGCTTTGTCAAAATTGCTTCTGTTGAATCGTTGCCGCTGGAATCCGTTAATGAAAAATCATTTATTTTGGGTACATTATTTTTTCCTTTCTCAATCAATGTCTGCTTGCGGTCAACAAATTTCCAGGTACTGTCGGGGAAGTCTTTGGTGAATTCTTTTTTCTCACCATTTTTTTCGTACACAAAACTGTAACTGTATTTATCTGGCACCGCACCAGCAGGCATTTTTCTCAACTCCAGAATATCATTTCCTTTTTTGTAGGGCAGGCAATCTGTAATTGGTAAATGTTCTATCACATGCATCTGCAAAAAACCTGTTGCGATGATAGCTACCAGCACAAAAGCAAAAGGCAGCAGTTCTTTAAACAATGGCTCTATGTAACGTTGTTTTAATAAAAGGAAAATCACCAGTGCCAGCAGTATAATATCTTTTGTAAAAGTTTGTATTGGCGTTAGTGGAATACAATCTCCAAAGCAGCCACAACTCCTTATTTTACCACTAAATAAAACATAGCTGGTTAAAAATGTAAAGAAAAGCATCAGCAACAATAATAAGCGAAGCGTTAGTTTTTTTCTCCAGCCTACCAGCAATGCCACACCCAGTGCTACTTCTGCTGTGATCATAAGAATGGTAAAGAAAAAAGAATAGCTGTGTAGCCAGTTCATGAGACCAGACAAATAGCCCTGATCCTGCCACACTTCAAAAAACTCCTGCATTTTATAATTCAATCCCAATGGATCAATTGCTTTAACGAGACCGGAAAAAATAAATAACACACCTACAAATATCCGGGCAATGGTTACTAATAATTTCATAAAAAAGATGGGTGTTTTTTTATAAGAAAATTTAATTAAAAATAGACTGTTGTTTTTTATAATTATGCCAATATAAGTGCAAATATTGCATAGTTCAATATATCAAAAAAATTGGCATCAATACCTTCACTCATAATCGTTTTACCATCATTACTCAAGATAGTTTTTATCCGGAGCAGTTTTGCTAAAATTAAATCAGTAAAACTCTCCTGACTCATCTCCCGCCAGGCTTCGCCATAATCATGATTTTTATCCTGCATCAGTTCTTTTGCTATAGCCACTTTTTCGTTGTATAATTTCTCCACCTGTTCTATTGGCAATTCTTCCACCTCTCCAGGCTGCAGGTCAAGTTGTATCAAACCGATGATAGCATAATTTAAAATGCCCTTGAATTCACTTACAATATCATCCCCAATTTTTTGCTCACCTTTTTCCTGGATAGTGCGGATGCGTTTGGCTTTTATGTAAATCTGATCTACCACTGAAATGGTTCTGTACACCCGCCAGGAAGTACCATAATCTTTTGATTTTTTAAAAAAAATTTCTTTGCAGCCCTGTACAGCCTGATCGTATTGTTGGTTTGTGTTCATTGTATCTTGAATGTATCTATTTTTGTTATCGTCAAAAATACTTGTTTCTGCCTGATGTACACACTTAACTGCAAAGGAAAATTATTTATGATTGATAAGCCGCTGGTGATGGGGATTATCAATGCCACCCCCGATTCATTTTATGAAGGCCATTTGAATAAGGGTGCAGAAGCCATTACAACACTCGCCACAAAAATGCTTGAAGATGGTGCAGACATACTGGACATCGGTGCACAAAGCACCCGGCCAGGCAGCACCAGGATTGATGCAGATGAAGAAATAAAAAGAGCCATCCCAATAATAGAAGTAATAAAAAAAAATCATCCGGATGCCCTCATTTCTATTGATACTTATCACAGCAAAGTAGCACAGGAAGCTGTACATGCTGGGGCTTCCATTGTGAATGATATCAGTGCCGGTGATATGGATCCGGCGATGTTAAAAATTGTAGCCGCATTAACAGTTCCTTTTGTGGCGATGCATAAAAAAGGCTCCCCGGAAGACATGCAGCAAAATCCTCAATACGATAATGTTGTAATGGAAGTACTGGATTTTTTTATTGCAAAAATTGAAGCCTGTAAACAGGCTGGTATAATGGATGTAATTATTGATCCCGGTTTTGGTTTTGGTAAAACCAACCAGCATAATTTTCAGTTATTAAAAAAACTGGCTATTTTTAAAATGCTTGACAAACCATTACTGACAGGTCTTTCAAGGAAAGGGACTATTTATAAAACACTTGGCGTTACTGCAGAAGAAGCACTAAACGGAACCTCTTGTTTAAATACAATTGCTTTATTAAATGGTGCCGCAATACTAAGAGTGCATGATGTAAAAGAGGCAAAGCAGGCAATACAACTTTTGGGTGCATATAAAGCAGCTCAATAAAAAAAGGGGCAGTAAAGCCCCTTTTTATTTCTATCCTTTTGATATTTATTAATTCTGCTTAGCTCCTTCTGCCGGCTTGGTGCCCTGCATTTTATTTCTTTCTTCCATCATTTGCTGTTGCTTGGCCATCATTTCTGCCTGCTTTGCTTTTTGCCTTGCTTCATATTGATCTTTTGAAATAACATCTACTATGCTAATATCAAAAACCAGTATTTCATCCGGTCCAATATTGCCACCTTTACCTTCTTTACCGTAAGCCAAAGAAGAAGGAATAATCAATTTACCAACACTTCCTTTTTGCATCATTTTTAATCCGTCAATCCATCCCGGGATTACGCCAAACTCACCCAGGTTAACATCGTATGGAGCTACATGACCAAATCGGGGATCGGTGTTTGAATCAAAAACAGAGTCCTTCAAATTCCTGCCGGTATAATTTACCACAGCAATATCTTTATCAGATAAATTGGCTCCAGTGCCAGGTGTAGTAATGGCCACATAAGTACCCCATGCTGATTTAGTAGCTTTAAGATTATTTTTTGCAAGGTAATCAGCAATGATTGCATCATCTTTCTTCAACTGTGGTGCATTGGTTTCCAGTTCTTTTTTTATCTGCTCCAATATTTTTTTATTGGCAATTGCCTTCGCTGCAAATTCATACGACTTGGCAGCACTGTCAACCTCAGCCCTGTTGCTGTATAATTTTACCACTTTAAAATACTGGTAAATAAACTGTCCTTTTTTCATAAAAGGCTGAGACTGGTTCTTTTTAATAAGGGTATCAGTTGATGCCCTGATGATAAGACTGTCACCTTCATGAATCTCTTTAAAGAATACCGGAAGTTGTGCCGTATCAAAAGGTATAAACCTTGGAGAGCCATTTTCTGCGGTACTAAAAAGTAAACTGTCTTTATATTTTGCTGTAATGCTCAATTGCATAAAATCGCCTTTCACAGCTTTCTTGCCCGACTTGTTTACAATTAATTTATACTCTGTACCATCAGGCGATTTTTTAAATGGTGTATTGCACCCAGTTAAAATAAGGGCGGCCAATCCCACCAAACACAAATTTTTCTTCATTGTTATTTTGTTTTATTTAAAATTGATAATTGCTTAACTGATCCCTGTTTTCTTTCATGGCTTTTAAAAATATATTCACCACTTCATCCAGGGTTTCTTTACTCTGGCCGCCGGCTGCATTAAAATGTCCGCCACCATTAAAATATTTTCTTGCAAAACTATTTACATCAAAACCTCCTTTGCTGCGGAAAGAGCTTTTACGCTCATCTCCCCTGTCAATTATTATGGCTGCGAGTTTTATCCCGTGAATGCTTAAAGGAAAGTTT
>JANLQY010000033.1:0-31662 GCA_031368105.1 Chitinophagaceae bacterium | reverse complement strand
AAAGAAAAATGATAAAACGCTTTTACCTAAGAAAAGGGAAAGCAGTAAAAAAGGTTTAGGGGTATCTTAACAGAACCCTAAACCCATTTTTCATTTTAAAAATTTGCAAAATGAATATCGAAAATATTTCAGCTTTAATGGAACAGTTGCAATCGTTAGGTTTTGAAAATGCAGGCTATTCATTGTTAAAGCGAATCAGTTTTAAGCCTGAGAATTTTATCCTTTCGCAAAAAATGGAGAAGGTTAAAGACAAATTAAGCTTTCAACTATTCTTTGAAAAGGATAGCAAGCAAGACACTTATGTTTTGTTGTATTATGATGCTATTCTTCAAAAGGAAACGCCTTTGGTTGATACAACCATTAATGATATTAATATAGCCAACATGGAAAAGTCCATGGCAGAAATAGATTGGAGAACAGCATTTGATTTTGTCACAAAGAAGCTGTTGAATTTTGAAGATAAAACAAGCTGGGAAAAAGAACAGAAAGTTGAATTGGTAATAGAAGGTCTTTCAGAATTAGAAAAATCAGAAGATGGAAAGGCCATTTCAATTGGGCTGAAATTAAAATATTGGGCTGGTATTCCATACCAGGAGTTGTTTGGCAATATCAGCCCTTTAAAAAATAAATCAGAAGTTAGCCAACGGTTTTATTTTTTTGAAGGCCAGGTAGGCATATCAGTAGATGAGGCATACAGATTTTTACAAAACCGGTGGTTGGAAAAACAGATGCAGGCAAAAAAGAAACAACCCGATGAACCAAATGGTGGACAAATCGAGACTGATACGAATACTTCATCAGGCAGTGGCTTATTGAGAAAAAAAAGAATAGCCCATTCACAAGGAAGTAAAAAACATAAATCACTACAAGCTTAAAAAGTAATGGAACCATTTCCACCATTGACAGTATTTTATAAAACAATTGCAGACGATGCAAGAATAGGAGTTTCGCATATCAGCCTCTACATGGCATTATTACAGCAATGGAATATCAATGGTGGAATTAACCCCGTTACAATTATAAGGGTTGATATTATGAAGGCTGCGAAAGTAAATGCCCGGTTCACCTATAACAAGTGTATCAATAATCTGCAGGAATTTGGCTATATAACATATTTGCCTGCATCCAACCCTTTCAGCAATAGTACAGTTTATTTAAAGGGATTATGAAAATGATATTCCCTTACACAGAGAATGAATTTGTGAAGTTGATTTTAAAAGTGAAGTGTAAGATGGAAAAGATAAAACCAGAGAAAGCATTGGAAATGCTTCGAAAAAAAGGTGTGGATATCTCATTGGAGCAAGCTGCTCAAATTCTGGAATTACTTCGGAAATTTGCTAATATCATGGTTTCACAATATCTGGCAAGTCAAAAGGAGGTAAAGTGAAACATTAAGTAACCTATTCAATTTTAATCTATGAAAATAGCAGATTTATATATCCGGGTAAGTACAGATGAACAGGCAGACAAAGGGTATTCCCAACGCAGTCAGGAAGAATTCCTACGTAAGTATTGCGATATTCAAGGCATGTCCATCCGAAAAGTGATTTTCGAAGATCATTCTGCCAAAACATTTAACCGGCCAGAATGGAAAAGATATTTATTAGAACTCCGAAAACACAAATGCCAGGCAGACTTTGTTCTTTTTCTTAAATGGGACCGTTTTAGCCGAAACGCTGGGGATGCTTACCAAATGATTAATACACTCCGCAAGTTAGGAGTAGAACCACAGGCAATTGAACAACCATTGGATTTAGCAGTTCCAGAAAATAAAATGATGCTGGCATTTTATTTAGCTGCTCCAGAAGTAGAGAATGACAGACGGGCATTAAATGTTATTCATGGAATGCGTAGGGCCAGAAAAGAGGGTCGTTATATGGGATTGGCACCTATCGGTTATGTAAATAAAATTGACGAAGCAGGTAGAAAATATATTGGGCCCAAAGAACCACTGGCGGGGATTTTACTGTGGGCTTTCAATCAAATAGCCGAAGGAACCTATAATACTGAACAAATCTTTAAAATTGCCAGAGAAAAGGGTTTTACAGGCGTAAAAAGCCTGTTTTGGTTTGCTATCCGCAATCCGGTGTACTGCGGCAAAATATTTATTCCTAAGTACAAAGACGAAGAAAGTCGTTTTGTAAAAGGGTTGCATGAACCTATTATATCAGAAGCCCTGTATTATCAGGTTCAGGATGTCTTAGACGGTAGAAAAAGGCACTACAGGCTTAAAGTGGTATCTAATGAATCACTTCCTTTACGTGGTTTTCTTATTTGCCCTTTATGCAATAAATTATTAACCGGAAGTGCATCTAAAGGCCATACTAAGTATTATTCTTACTATCACTGCACAGATGGTTGCTCCTGCCGTTACAGATCCGATAACGTGAACACAATATTTGTCAGCGAACTCAAAAAATATCTCCCTCGACCGGAAATGATAGATTTATTTAAAATAGCTCTATCCGAAGCCTGGTACGACCAAACCAACCATTTACAGGATGATAGCAAACAATTGCGATTACAGATTAAAGAATTGGAAGAAAAACTTTCTTACATCAGGGAATTGCTTTCTTCCAGGCAAATTGAGCCTGCTGATTTCAGAGAAATGAAAACTGAATACTCTACAAAGCTTGAAAAATTAGAGGCAAAATTAAGCACCAATAATCACGATAAAGTAGATTTTAATGACCTGTTGAATAAAGGAGTAAATAACCTTCTGAAACTTGATTCTGTATATGAAACAGGGGATATAGAAAAGAAACGGGAGGTAATTAGTTCGATGTACCCCGAAAAAATGACTTTTGACGGATTTTCAGTTCGAACTAATCGCATCAATGAAGTGGCAAGGCTGATATACAGTATGGACGTGGCTTCTAGCGAAAATAAAAACAGGACAAGTGGAAATAATTCCAGCTTGTCCTGTGATGTCGGGATGACAAGATTCGAACTTGCGACCCCACGCCCCCCAGACGTGTGCGCTACCGGGCTGCGCTACATCCCGAAAAATCAATTATAAATTATTATTTGCTAGGGCGACAAAAGTAATAGAATTTTTCAATTATAAAAAGCATAAGATTTTACTACCTTAGCGCAACTTTTTTATTCATGAAGGTTTTACTTAAACAAGCCAGCATCGTATCTTCCTCCTCTCCTTTCAACGGTCAGCTAAAAGATATTTTGGTAGATAACGGTGTAATCGTTTCTATTAAAGATTCAATTTCCGACACTGCCGATACCATTATTGATACAGATGGACTTCACGTTAGTATTGGCTGGATGGATGTGTTTTCGAATTTTTGTGACTCCGGTTTTGAATACAGGGAAACACTGGAAAGCGGCGCCAACGCTGCTGCTGCAGGTGGATTCACCGATGTGATGCTGTTACCAAATACCGATCCGGTTATACATGCCAAATCGCAGGTGGAATATATTGTTCAAAAAGCCAAATCGCTGGCAGTAAATATTTATCCTGTTGGAGCAGTCACCAAAAATGCAGAGGGCAATGAACTGGCAGAAATGTATGACATGCGTCAATCCGGAGCCATTGCTTTCAGTGATGGTAACAATGCTATTCAAAGCAGCGGGCTGCTGATAAAGGCACTGCAATATGTAAAAGTTTTTAACGGCACCATTATTCAAATACCGGATGACAGGAGCATTGCTGCAAATGGATTGATGAATGAAGGGATTGTATCAACACAACTGGGTCTACCCGGAAAGCCTGCTATGGCCGAAGAGTTGATAGTGGCAAGGGATATCAAACTGGCCAGGTATGCTGACAGCCGTTTACATTTTACCGGTGTTTCTACTGCTAAAAGTTTAGAATATATCCGGAAGGCAAAGGAAACAGGCGTAAAGGTTAGCTGTTCTGTTACGCCTTATCATTTGTTTTTTTGTGATGAAGACCTTGCCAGTTATGATACTAATTTAAAAGTGAATCCACCGCTTAGAAACAAAGCCGACAGAGATGCATTACTAAAAGGGCTGCTGGATGGAACTGTTGACTGCATTGCATCGCATCATATTCCGCAGCATTATGACGGCAAGGTTTGTGAATTTGAGTATGCAAAAAATGGAATGATTGGGCTGGAGAGTTTGTTTGGCGTGGTTTGGTCAATGGTGAATGATGAATGGTCAATAGAGCAATTGGTTGAAAGATTAAGTGTGTCGCCGAGAAAAATATTTGGATTGGTTGTACCTGAAATAAAAGAAGGTGTAGTTGCTTCACTTACTTTGTTTGATCCTTCAGCAGAATATATTTTTGATGAATCAATGATTGCATCGAAATCGAAGAACTCGGCTTTTGTTGGCAAACAATTAAAAGGAAAAGTAATTGGTATAATAAATAAAAAACAGGTAGTACTTAATAAATGATACAATTAAAACCTCAGCATATTGGATTGATAACAGGAGCGCTGATGATAGCTGGATCACTGATTTCTTTTTATGTTCTTAAATTTCCGTTGGAAAGTAATTTTCAGTTTTTGGTTTATGCTATTTTTATGGGAGGGATTGTATGGAGCCTGCTCATGTATCACAAAATGGCGACCGGCAAAAAATCTTTTAAAGATTATTTTGCTGCCGGCTTTAAAACTTTTGTGCTTGTAGCATTGCTGATGGCTGTTTTTACTTATGTCTTTTTTAGTTTCAATACCGGTTTCAGGGATGATAAAATTGTGGAGAATAACAGGCTGCTGCTGGCTGAAGGCAATCACCTGCCAAATGAAATTGAAGAAAATGCAAAGCAGTTGAAAAAAATATTTATGCCAATAATGGTATCTTCGGCTGTGTTTCGGTATTTGATTATTGGGGCTTTGATAAGTGCGGTTGGTGCTGGCTTTCTTAGCGATAAGAAGGTTGCCTAAATTAAAAGCTGCCTGCATTAAACATGTTGCACAATGAACAAAAAGTATAAGAGTGCGACGCCAATGAAGTTGAATAAAGTACAATTGCCGGTAACATAATTTTTCAAAAAAATAAAAGCCTTTTGGTTTTTTGTTTATGGATATATCAATAGTAGTTCCGCTTTTTAATGAAGATGAATCGCTGCCGGAACTGGCGGCCTGGATAGAACGTGTGATGACGGCTAACCATTACAGTTATGAAGTGATCATGGTGGATGATGGCAGCAATGACAACTCCTGGAATGTGATTGAAGCACTGGCTGCAAAAAACAATTGTATCCGTGGTATAAAATTTCAGCGCAACTATGGTAAGAGTGCTGCACTGAATGAAGGCTTTAAAGCAGCACAGGGTGATGTAGTGATTACGATGGATGCTGATATGCAGGACAGCCCGGATGAAATTCCGGATCTGCACAAAATGATTGTGGATGAAGGCTTTGACCTGGTGAGTGGCTGGAAAAAGAAACGCTATGATAATGCGCTGACAAAAAATTTACCTTCCAAATTGTTTAATGCTACTGCCAGCAATGTGAGTGGTATAAAGCTGCATGATTTTAATTGCGGCCTGAAAGCATATAAAAATAAAGTGGTGAAGAGCATTGAAGTATACGGCGAAATGCACCGCTACATTCCGCTGCTGGCCAAGTGGGCAGGGTTTAAAAAGATTGGTGAAAAAGTGGTGGAGCACCGCCCCAGAAAATTTGGTGTTACTAAATTTGGCTGGAACCGTTTTGTGAATGGCTTTCTTGATTTATTCTCCATCATGTTCATGGGTAAGTTTGGAAAAAAACCGATGCACCTTTTTGGATTGTGGGGAAGCCTTGTTTTCTTTTTAGGTTTTTGTATCTGGATATACCTGTTTGTGGCTAAATTCTTTTTTGCCAAATTTAATATGACAGACAGGCCATTATTTTATGTGGGTATTATTTCACTGGTGATTGGTACACAACTTTTCTTAGGCGGATTTTTAGGAGAACTGATTGCAAGGAATTCTTCGGATAGAAATCATTATTTGATTGAGAAGAAGGTTGGGTTGGAGGGATAGAACACTGATGACACTGATTGGGCAGATTTAAAACTGATTTTTATTAAATTATTTTTATGTTACTTCATCAGGATATTACAGATATAATTATCAGGTGCTTTTACAAAGTGTATAATGAATTGGGGTTTGGTTTTTTAGAAAAGGTTTATGAGAATGCTTTGTTGATTGAAATAAGGTCACAAGGATTGAATACTGCTAAGCAAATTCCTATTGAAGTGTATTATAAAGAAAATAATGTTGGTAATTATTTTGCAGATATTATTTTTGAAAATAAAATAATCATTGAGATAAAAGCAGGTGAAAACGGATTGATTGAAGAACATGAATTACAACTAATCAACTACCTGAGGGCAACAGATATGGAAGTAGGACTTCTCTTGTCTTTTGGTAAAAAGCCTGAATTTAAAAGAAAAATATTTACTAATAACAACAAGAAGTTAAGAGATTAAAGATAAACAGCAACTCTACATAATAGGAAAACCATAATGGATTAGCACTAAAAAAAATCCGTTAATACCAGTTAAATCAGTGTCATCAGTGTTCCATCCAAAAAAGATAATCATTATAGGCCCGGCTCATCCGCTCAGAGGCGGCCTTGCTTCTTACGATGAACGGCTGGCGAAAGAATTTCAGCAGCAGGGCAACAGGGTTAGTATTTACACTTTCTCTCTACAGTATCCTGGCTTTCTTTTTCCCGGCACTACTCAATACTCTACCGAGCCTGCACTAAAAGATCTGGACATTAAAGTTTGCATCAATTCTGTTAATCCGCTTAACTGGATTAGTGTAGGAAATGAATTAAAAAAAATAAAGCCCGATTTGATTGTGGTGCGTTACTGGCTGCCTTTTATGGGGCCTTGCCTCGGCACTATTTTAAGAAGAGTAAAAAAAAATAACCACACCAAAGTGGTTTGCATTGCAGACAATATCATACCGCATGAAAAACGTTTTGGCGATGTGCCTTTCACAAGATATTTTGTAAAGCCAATTGATGCTTTTATTACCATGAGTGAAAAAGTGCTGGGTGATTTGCCAGCCTTTTCTCCCGGCAAACCGGCTAAATTTATACCGCATCCGCTGTATGATAATTTTGGAGAAAAGATTTCCAAACAAGAAGCAAGAAAATATTTAGGCATTGCACAAGATGAAAAAATATTGCTCTTCTTTGGCTTTATCAGAAAATATAAAGGACTGGATATTTTATTAGATGCAATGAAAATATTGAAGTCGGAAAATAACTCCCCGCTAGTCAGTGGGAATGGGGGTAAATTACTAATCGCTGGCGAATTTTATGAAGACAGGAAATCTTACGACGAGCAAATTGAAAATATTGGATTAAAAGACAGCCTGATTTTAAGAACAGATTTTATCCCTGACAGTGAAGTAAAATATTATCTCTGCGCCGCTGATGTGGTGGTACAGCCTTACCGCAATGCCACCCAAAGCGGTGTTACTCCCCTCGCCTATCATTTTGAAGTGCCGATGATTGTGACCAATGTGGGCGGGCTTCCATCATTGGTGCCTGAAGGTAAAGTGGGTTTGATTGCAGAACCCAATGCAGCATCCATTGCTCAAAAAATTATTGAATATTTTGAAATAGGCACTGAGTCATTTTTACCATACCTGGTTGAAGAAAAGAAAAAGTACAGCTGGGGCAAGATGGTGGAGGCGATTGAAAGTATTACATAACAGGTTTTTTGATTAAATTTGAAAAAATATTGGTTATGAAAACAACTGTAACACTCAATATAGAAGCCGCCGTTGTTGAAAAAATAAAAGAATTTGCGGATAGCAAGAAGGAAGATTTGTCAACTTTAGTGGAAAACTATTTTAACTCTATTATTGATTTTCAAAAAAACAAAAAGAAAGTTGATAAAGAAGAAAGCTTTAGTGAAAGGGTTCACCAGCTGGTCAATTTAAAAGAACCCTTTACGCTTACCGATGAAGAAATGGATAAAATGCGCTATGAATATTTAATAAAAAAACATGGCGACTAAAATTTTTCTTGATACCAATATAGTTTTGGATTTTCTACTTGAAAGAGTTGGGGAGTTTGAAGAAATAAAATTAATTTTTAATGCTGCTACAGATAAAGTGTTAGACCTTTATGTATCCGAAAGTGTTTTAACAACTGCTATTTATTTTTTACAAAAACAAAATATTGATGCACTTAATGTAACAAGGCTGCTAATACAAAATTTATCTGTATTGCTTTTTAAAATAGAAATATTTGCCTCCCCGATACAAAGTTTTAAAGATCCTGAAGATGGGCTTTTATATTTTTTGGCTCTTGATGCTAAAATGAATTATTTCATAACAAGAAATACAGATGATTTTAAAAATCATCTGAAAGAATTACCTGTATTTTCTCCGAAACAATTTCTCCAATTGAATTTATTCAAATGATTTACCGTAGCAAAGCTCCTCTTAGAATTGGCCTTGCCGGTGGCGGCACCGATGTAAGCCCATACAGTGACACGTATGGCGGCGCAATTTTAAATGCCACCATTTCATTATCTGCCAATGCCAGCATTGAAATATTAGACGCACCAATCATTATTGTGGAAGCACTGGACAGGAAAGAAGAACAGCGGTTTGGCTGGGCTGCCAGCCTGCCTGTAGATGGCCAGCTTGATTTACTGAAAGGTGTTTACAACCGCATTCAAAAAGAATATCCATTTACTGTAACCGGGCTTCGTTTATCAACTTATGTTGATGCTCCCGCTGGCTCCGGCCTAGGTACTTCTTCTACTTTGGTAGTGGCAGTGCTGGGTGCTTTTGTAGAAATGCTCAAGCTGCCATTGGGTGATTATGACATTGCCCATTTAGCCTATTCAATAGAAAGAGAAGACCTGCAACTGGCCGGAGGAAAACAAGATCAGTATGCTGCCACATTTGGTGGTGTAAATTTTATGGAGTTTTATGATAACGATAAAGTAATTGTAAACCCGTTACGCATTAGGCCGGAGTATATGCATGAGCTTGGTAACAACCTGGTGTTGTATTTTACGGCCACTTCAAGAGAAAGCGCAGCCATCATTAAAGAGCAGGTGAAAAATGTGAATGATAAAAATGAAAAGAGCATTGATGCCATGCACCAGTTGAAGGAGCAATCAAAAATGATGAAAGAAGCATTGCTGAAAGGAAGGCTCAATGAGTTTGGAGAAATTTTAGATTTTGGCTTTCAGCAAAAAAGAAAGATGGCACACAATATCAGCAACAGCGGTATTGAAGCCATTTATGAAGCAGCAAAAAAAGCAGGCGCCACCGGCGGAAAAATAAGTGGTGCAGGTGGTGGTGGCTTTATGATTTTTTATTGTCCCGGCAACAGCCGCTATACTGTGATAGAAACTTTAAAAACTTTTGGTGGAGAGGTAAAAAATTATTCTTTCACCAAATATGGATTAACGACTTGGGTAGTTTAATAATTTACTATTTTGTATTTTAAAAATGCCCTTTGCTGTTCACAAAGGGTTTTTGTTTTTTTTGTAAATACATTTGTCAAAATTTATTCATCAATATTTCTTGTAAAATACTAAATGCAACAACAGATAAAAGAATTAATCAACGCATCCATTTCTGTAAAACAGCAATTGCTTGCTGATGAAGAAGTAATCACCACTGTAGCGGAATGTGTTGACATCATCAGCATCGCTTTTAAAAATGGCAACAAAGTTTTGTTCTGTGGAAATGGAGGCAGTGCCGCAGATGCACAACATCTGGCTGCAGAATTCAGTGGCCGTTTTTACATTGACAGGCCGGCATTACCAGCGGAAGCACTGCATTGCAACACTTCGTACTTAACTGCAGTGGCAAATGACTACAGCTATGATATGATTTATGCAAGGCTGTTGCAGGGCATCGGAAAAAAAGGCGATGTATTGATTGGTCTGAGTACTTCCGGAAACAGCACGAATATCATTAAAGCATTTGAAGTGGCAAAAGAAAAAGGGATGATCAACATTGGTTTTACTGGAACCACTGGAGGTGCGATGAAAAACCTTTCTGATTATTTACTCAACGTTCCATCGACCGATACACCAAGAATACAGGAGAGCCATATTTTATTGGGTCATATCATTTGCCAATTGGTAGAAGAAAAAATATTTGCCCCCATCCCTCTAAAGGGGAGTTAGGCTCTACTAGAAAAAGCTTTCAGAAAATGCAGATGACTCAAAATATTGAACTACAAAGCTCCTCCGCTGGCCAACGGAGGCGGCAAGCAATTATACTGGCTGGCGGCCTGGGTACAAGGTTAAGAACTGTGGTGAATGATTTACCGAAGTGCATGGCTTCCGTAGCCGGAAAGCCTTTTCTACACTATGTTATACAACATTTACAAAAGCAGGGGGTAGATAAATTTATTTTTGCATTGGGGTATCTAAGTGAATCAATCCAGGCATTTCTATCAACAAATTATCCATTACTCAATTATCAATTATCAATTGAACCGGAACCATTGGGTACCGGCGGCGCAATACAACTGGCAGCACAAAAAGCAACTGAAAAAAATGTGATTGTAGTAAATGGAGATACGCTGTTTTCTGTTGATTTGCAACAATTGTACACCGAACATTTCCAATACGAGGCAGCCTGCACCCTATGCCTGAAGCCAATGGAAAATTTTGAAAGATATGGTGCTGTAGAATTAAATGATGATAACTCTGTGGCTTCATTTAAAGAAAAACAATTTTACCCGAAAGGATATATCAATGGCGGTGTGTATGCATTGAATGTTGAAACTTTTTTACAGGAAGGATTGCCTCAAAAATTTTCTTTTGAAAAAGATTACCTGGATAAAAAAATAAATCAGCAACAATTATTTGGCCTGGTACAGGATAAATATTTTATAGATATTGGCATACCGGAAGATTTTGAAAGGGCACAAAAGGAGTTTGAAAATTTCGCAATTTGATAATTTGAAAATGAACTGCAAGAAAAAATATTTTTTTATAAATAAGAATTATCCGTGGCAATAAACTTATATAACATTACCGGCAACTGGACACTCTTTCTCGACAGGGATGGTGTGATCAACCATGAAAAAGATAATGATTACATACATACCTGGGATGAATTTATTTTTTATGACGGCGCAAAAGAGGCAATGAAAATTTTTGCTGAAAAGTTTAAACACATTTTTGTTGTCACCAATCAACGGGGTGTTGGTAAAGGTGTTACCAGTATTGTAAACCTTCACCTGATTCACCATAACATGGTAAGAGAAATTAAAATGGCTGGCGGCAGGATTGATAAGGTTTATTTCTGCACAGATATGGATAACAGCAGTCCCAACCGGAAACCTCAGCCAGGAATGGCTTTGCAGGCAAAAGCAGATTATACGGATATTGATTTCAATCAATCCATTATGGTGGGCAACAATTTCAGTGATATGGAATTTGGCAGAAGTATTGGCGCCAGCACTGTTTTTTTATCCACCACCCATCCGGAAGTAAATGAGAGCGACAATAGGATTGACGCTGTATATGAATCCCTGGCTGGCTTTGCTGCAGCGCTGCAATCCTTTCGTTAATATTTTTGTTAAGTTAATTTTTATTCAACTATTGGTTTAATTTTATTGCATGAAGAAAACCTGTTTACTTTCATTGCTAATCATTATTTTTTTTACAGTATCTGCCCAACATATCAGTAAAGAAGATAAAAAAGCTTTACGGCAACAAGAGGATATATTAAAAAACTACTCCAACCAGCTGGTAAAAAATGACACTCCACTTGTGAGGTTTATAAATGACAGCCTGTTTACAAGAATGCTGGTGAAGGCATTAAAAACCCCCTACTCTTTTTATTTTCCTTTTGACTCATTGCAAACTATTTCAAAGCTGTATTCACCAGACAGCAGCTTCCGCATTTTTACCTGGCAGATGGTGGTGAACGATAACCTGACAAGACAGCATGGCGCCATACAAATGAAAACTTATGATGGTTCTTTAAAATTGTTTCCGCTGATTGACAAATCGGATAATACTGATAACATCACTGACACCGCAGGAAATAACAAAGGCTGGATAGGTGCAGTATATTATAAAATTATCGAGAACAGGAGCAGCAACCAGAATTATTATACCCTGCTTGGCTACGATGAAAACAACAGCCGCAGCAACAGAAAGATAATTGAAGTACTCAGTTTTAGTAATGATGAACCTTTGTTTGGTGGCCGTTATTTTAGTTATGCAGAAGATTCTGTTTTTAAATCTGTTACCAGCAGGTATTTGATGGAATATAAAAAAACTGCAGGTGCAAGGCTTGCGTATGACGACGACCTGCAGATGATTATTGCCGAACACCTGGAATCAGAAACTGGTGAGCCACAAAAAAAATGGACCTACATTCCTGATGGCGACTATGAAGGTTTTAAATGGAAAAATGGACAGTGGGTGCATGTAGAAAAAGTATTTAACCAAATAACTGCAGAAGGCAAAGCGCCCATGCCCAGCCCGGTAAAAGATGCTGCCGGCAATACAATTGAAGAAAATTTGAAAGATAATGTAACAGACGAGAAGCCTACTGCAGAAGAAAAAATAATACCAGTGCCTCAAAAAAAACTTTCCGTAAAAAAGCCGATAACCAAAAAGGAATAAATAGAAAAATCTACAGCTCAGAAATAAAAAATTATTTCTGAGCCAGTATTTGTTTACAAGGATGACAGTGAGAGTAGAAAGAAAACGTTTCTTTCATAATCTCTAAATCCTTCATTATAAATACAGCAATCTCTTTCAATGCAGATTGATACAAAAAAAGAGGAAGCAAAAGAAGTACAAAAAAAACTCAACCTGGATAGAAGCAGGATAATGAAAAGAAATTACAATTCTACCATTGACAGAAGAAAGCTGTAGAAAGCTTGTTTGATTTTAATAAGCATTTTTTAATGTTTTAATTATGGGGAAATCGTTAACAGGGATAAAGCAATAAGATGTTTTCAATATTGAGCATAATGTAAAAGTATTTTTTTGTGCAAACGATGCCGATAACGATTGCCAATTTCCCAGAGCTTAATTTATGGTATGATTTTATGAAAAAGCCGGGTTTTCGCAGGCTCAAATATTTTGTAAATACTCATAAAGATCAACTGCAGCAGCATTAAAAAATACCTCATAATTATTTCACCATAAGAATAGCTATGCTGTCAAAAGCCTTATCTTCATTTTAGGTAAAACTGGATTTATTGTCTCTAATTTTTTACAAATAAAAATGTCATACAAAGTCATCTATATCATAGGGGTTTCCGGCTCAGGGAAAACAACCATTGGCCAGCAGTTAGCTACCAAAACAGGTTATCCATTTTATGATGCAGATAATTTTCATCCTCAAAAAAATATTGACAAAATGAAAGCAGGACAGCCACTTACGGATGAAGACCGCTGGCCCTGGCTGGATAATATTCATGATTTTGTAAGTGAAAAAATTATGAGTGGGAATATTATACTGGCCTGTTCTGCATTAAAGCAGGTTTACAGAAACCGCCTCAGCAAGGGAATAGAACAATATTGCAGGTGGGTATTTTTAAATGGCAGTTGCGAAACAATTGCAAAAAGAATGCAGAACAGGGTTGCCCATTATATGCCCGGTTCTTTGCTCCAATCGCAGTTTGATGTATTGGAAATTCCTGCAAATGCAATACAGGCTGATATTGCAATGACTCCTGCTCAAATCGTTAATCAAATTATTTCAAATATTAATTAGGTTAACAGATAATCTTACACTTATATTATTTCAAGTTCATCCCTCCTGCAACAGCTCATCAAATCGATCTGCATTGTATCGGGTTATTAAGTAATTTGCTGTCAATATGTTTGGAGCCAACGGGATGAAAACCAAAAAACTACTGCTGTTTTTTTTGCTGTGCAATATCTGCTGCTTAATATCCTTTGCACAACAATACCAGGTAACCATACATACCGGCGATGCAGAAAATAACCAATTGCCCGATGCATCTATCAGTATCAACCAAAAAAAAATAAAAGCGGACAGTCTTGGCAATGCTGTGATATTGTTGAAGGCTGGCAATTATTTCTTTACAGTTACTTCTGTCAACCACTATCCTTTTACAGCCAATCTTTTTATAAAAAATGATACCACATTATTTGCTCAACTCAAAATGCGGCAAAGCCTGCTGGGCAATGTTATAGTTTTCAGCAGCCGCAATATTACCCGGAACCAATTGGGGGTTCAAAGCATCAACAGTACTCAATTAAAAAAATTACCGGTAATATTGGGAGAAGTTGATCCACTAAAAACCATCACTTTACTTCCCGGTATTAAAAGTGGGGGAGAAGCCAGTTCAGGCATTTATGTACGGGGCGGCGGGCCCGATCAAAACCTGGTACTGCTGGATGGCATTCCTGTTTACAATCCCAATCACCTGTTTGGTTTCTTCAGCATCTTTAATGGCGATGCGGTAAAAAATGTAGAAGTAATAAAAGGCGGTATCCCGGCAGAATATGGTGGCCGGCTCAGCAGTGTAATTATGATTGATACAAGAGAAGGCAACAAAGATTCTTTAAAAGGAGTGGGCGGCATAGGTTTGATATCCTCCCGGCTTTCTTTAGAAGGGCCAATCATAAAAGGCAGGTCATCTTTTATTATCAGCGGAAGACGCACTTATATTGACCAACTGGCCAAAGCTGCTGCACCCAAAAAAGTGGGTGGCAACGGTTATTATTTTTATGACATCAATGCAAAAGCCGGTTATACCCTTAATAAAAACAATCAACTGCAGTTTACATTTTATACCGGTACAGATAAATTTTCTTACAACAAACCCAACGATGGCCGCAGCCGTTTGTTTAATACTTTTTGGGGCAACACATTGGCAGGCATGAGCTGGAAACAACAGATCGGCAATAAATTGCAGCAACAGACAAGCCTGGTGTATGATAAGTTTGCTTTGGACAGCCGACTGGGTTTTAATACCATCAGTTTTATTTTTACTTCCGGCGTGGAAGACCGTCAAATTAAATCTGACTGGCAGCTTAGCAGCAACAACTGGTTGAAAATAAAATGGGGTATCCAATATATTTGGCATCAGTTTACCCCCGGTGCAGGAACTGTTACCAGTGGTGTGCAGGAATTCAAATCAAAAGTTACCAGTCAGTTTGCAAGAGAAGCCGCTGCTTACTTCAGTACCGATATCAACATTACCCCCAAGCTGAATATTATTGCAGGTATGCGGTACAGTTATTTCAACCAGGTGGGCCCTACTACCCGTGTGCTGTATGGCAGTGAAGGAGTGCCTACGGGCTATACAGAAGTTTTTCTAAAAGGGCAAAGTATTGCACAATACCATTATCCTGAACTTAGGCTCAGCCTGCTGTACAAGCTGCCCAACAGTTCCAGTATCAAAGCCTCTTACACCCGTACCATACAATACCTGCACCTGGCTACCACCAGCAGCGCCACTTTTCCCAGCGACTTGTGGATACCCAGCAGTAAGCTGGTAAAGCCCGCAATTGCTGAACAATGGGCGGCAGGTTATTTTAAAAATTTTGACAATAACAGTTATGAACTGAGTGCAGAAACATATTATAAAACAATGAATCACCAAATAGAATTCAAGCCCGGCGCCCAGCTGTTGCTGAATCAAAACCTGGAAGGCGAAATGATATTTGGCAGCGGCAAAGCTTATGGTATCGAATTATTTTTTCAAAAAAAACGGGGTAAGCTCACTGGCTGGATTGGCTACACACTCAGCCGTACTGAAAGAACATTTGACCAGCTGAATGGAGGCAAATCTTTTATCTACCGGTACGACAGGGTGCATGACCTCAGCATTGTAGCCAATTATCCGCTCAGTAAAAAATGGGAAGCCTCTGCGGTATTTGTATATGGTACCGGCAATGCTCTCACCCTGCCTACCGGAAGATATACATACAACCTGGGTTATGATAATGCTGAAGGAACGGTGATTTTTACCAACATTAACCAATACGGTAAAATTAATGATTACCGTTTGCCTGCCTATCACCGGCTGGACATAGCGTTTACCTATACCCCAAAACCAACTGCTAAAAAACGTTTTAAAAATAGCTGGAACTTTAGTATTTACAATGTGTACAATCGCTTCAATCCTTATTTTATTTATTTGGATGCCAATGAAGATGCAAGAACAATACAGGGAAAGAAAGTATATTTATTTCCCATCGTACCGGCTGTAACCTGGAACTTTAGTTTTTAATTAAACAAAACAATTTTGATAAATAAAACAAACCATACCATTTTATTAATAACAGTTTTACTGACTGCTGTTATCATTTCTTCCTGTGAAAAAAATATCGATATTAACCTGCAACCTAACCAGCCTCAACTGGTGGTGGAAGCGTACATCAATAATTTGTTTCCACAATATAATTATGTAATACTCAGCCATAGCCAGGATTATTATGCCCCTAATTTTCAAAGTACAGCAGTGGCAAATGCCATTGTAACAATCACCGAAGGCAGCAAAAATGCAGCAGGTAATTATGTGTGGGATATTGCCAGCAAATTGCGTTTAAAAGAAACACCTGTGGATTCCATTCCTGCAGAATTCAGTGTGGGCCTTTATTTTGACCAACGTGCTTATACAGACCGGCCACATGCTTTGAAAGGAAATATTGGCAAATTTTATTTGCTCGATATTAGTACAGATGGTAAACAATATTCAGCTATTACATCATTGATAGCTCCCGTGCCGGTAGACAGTATTACCCAGGGCTTTTCATTTGTGAACAATATTGGAGACACACTGTACCGCATTACCAACCATTACAAAGACCCCGATACATTGGGCAACACACAACTTTATTTTTGGCGCTGGAGTGAAACCAGGAAGAACTATGGCTGGGGTGGATTTTTTAAAAGCAGGGTTCCCGGAACAGATGATCTTGCCAATGGTGAATATATACAGCTTACCCATCCGCAGGGATTTAGCAGGGGTGATACCATTAATTATTATATGGCCAGTATTACCCGTGATGTATATAATTTTTGGGACAGCTATAATAAGGCGAAAGATAATAACGGTTCCTTCAGCACACCGGTTGTTCTTCACACTAATATCACCGGAACTGATGTTACCGGCTGTTTCAGTGGCTATTCATTAAGCACAAAGAGTATTATTATTAAGTGAGGATTATTATAATAAATTGAATCCAGTTTGCATGTGGGAAATTTATTTACAGTAAAACAACTATCCTGAATGGTGAAAAATATTTTCAAAAAAAATCTGTCAACAAGCGTCATTCGCCATTAATTTTGATAATGACAAAGTAGGTTGCTACTCCATTATCTTTTTTTCTTAAACCCAGAAAAAAAGATAGAAAAAATTCGGGAAAATAAAATGCAACATTTTTAAAAATTTATTTTATGAAAGGAAAAATATTTGGCATACTGATTTACTGTTTAGCCATCTGTAGTATTTCAATGGCACAAGTTTCCGGCAAATCAAAAAGAGAACAATACCGACCGCTAATTCACTTCACACCAAAGACACATTGGATGAACGATCCCAATGGAATGGTTTATCACAAAGGTATTTACCATTTGTTTTTTCAATATTATCCTGACAGCACAGTGTGGGGCCCTATGCATTGGGGACATGCTACCAGTAAGGATTTGATGCATTGGGCAGAACAGCCAATTGCATTGTATCCTGACAGCCTTGGACTTATTTTTTCGGGCAGTGCAGTGGTGGATAAAAACAACACATCCGGTTTCGGCAAGAAAGGACAGGTACCCCTGGTTGCTATTTTTACACACCATAGTATGGAGGGAGAAAAAGCAAAGCGAAATGATTTTCAAAACCAAAGTATCGCCTACAGCCTGAATGATGGAAAGACATGGACAAAATATGCAGGCAACCCGGTATTACGCAATCCGGGAATCACCGACTTTCGTGACCCCAAAGTGATGTGGTACGAAGCACAAAAAAAATGGGTGATGACACTGGCTACTAAAGACAGGGTTACTTTTTATTCGTCTCCCAATTTAAAAGACTGGACAAAAGAAACTGAGTTTGGTGAAATATTGGGTGCACATGGAGGTGTATGGGAATGCCCTGATTTATTTGCGCTGGATGATAATGGAAAAAAAGTTTGGGTACTAACAGTAAGCATTAACCCAGGCGGCCCAAACAAAGGTTCGGCAACGCAATATTTTCTGGGTGATTTTGATGGCAAAACATTTACGCCAATCAGTACTGATACCAAATGGATAGATTATGGTACCGATGATTATGCCGGTGTAACCTGGAGCAATACTGGTAGCAGAAAAATATTTTTAGGCTGGATGAGCAATTGGCAGTATGCCAGGGATGTGCCTACCATCAAATGGCGCAGTGCCACCACTGTACCAAGAGAACTAAAACTAAAGCACATTGATAAAGAACTATTTCTTACTTCCCAACCCGTTGCTGAATTGGTTTCCATACAATCAAAACCTGTAATAGCAGAAAATATAAACATTGCAAAAGGCATTGATCTTGCAAAAAAAATTGGGACTGTTACATTTCCGTGCCGCATTAATTTTAGTATAGAAAAGACAAATTATTTTTCCATTTCAATCAAAAATGACTTGGGTGAAAAACTGGTAATTGGATATGATAAAAAAGAAAACCAGTTTTTTATTGACAGAACCAAGTCGGGCAAAACAGATTTTGAAAAAGGCTTTGCTGCCAGGCACACAGCGCCACGGCTCAGCAACAATCGCAACATGAATTTTACATTAATACTGGATGTAAGTTCTGTGGAGTTATTTGCAGATGATGGATTAACAACGATGACAGATATTTTTTTCCCAAACAAACCATACAATCAGATTCATTTGCAATCTGCCGGCAACACAGTTATTAAGAAACTGGAATATGGCAAGCTAAGCAGCGTATTGCGGCAATAAGAAAAGGTTAAACCGAATTATTAATACTTCATTTTAAAAATACCCTTTATCAAATGCCAACTTTGTATTCTTCTTTTACAAAAAATTCAAGCTGCTGTAATAAGGTAAGTTGATTGGCAGCCCTTTCCAAATTCTGTTGCCGGTGAGCTGTGTTGTAGTAAATATCTCCATTGATATAATCGGCAGTAAAACGGATGCACTGCATGTATGCCAGCAGCAAGCCGCTGAGATGAAAAAAAATATTTTCCTCCTTTGTAAAAATACTGCCAAGGTTGGCAAGATACCCCTCCTCGATTGCCTGGTAATGATATCGGTTGATATGTATATTGCTGCAGCAGGCATCATTTTCATCGGTACTGCCTGCCATGCTCCTTATCATGTCACCTGCATCGCTGAAAAAATAACCGGGCATGGTGGTATCCATATCAATCGGTGTAACCACTTTGTGTGTGGTTTTATCAAACAGGATATTGCTAAGCTTTGCATCGTGGTGCAAAATATATTTTCGAAAGGCCTTGCTGCCGGCATTCATTTTTTGATAAAATAACAATAAGGGCTGGTATGCTTCAAGTCCTTCCAATATTTTTTTTGCTTCCTGCAAACGGCCTGCTGCATTGATTTTGATGGCGTCCTGCAATTGCCGGTGACGAAATGAAAGATTATGAAAGTTGGCAATAACAGGATGAACTTTGCTGCTGTCAGAATAAGCAAGATCCAGTGTGAGCCTGCTAAAAGAGAGCGCCACTTCATGAGCATCCTCCGCCGTTTGTACCTGTGCCTGTGTATAAGAATTGGGGATGTATTGAAACATCCGCCACACTTCTTTATTGGCTGCAATAAAAAGATCCTTGCTATTGAAGGTGGAAATTATTGAGGGCAACTGAAACCGGCTACCTGCTGCCGTTAGTTGTGCCGATAGGTATCGGTAATTTTGCTGCAGCAATGCAGGTTGTAAAAATGTTTGCGTATTTATTTTTTGCAGGATAAATGCTTCCTTACTTTCATTGGCAAAAATTTTAAAGGTGGTATTAACAAGGCCATTGGCAATGGTTTCAGCCTGGTACTCCCGGTTGGGTAAAAAATTTTGAATGATCTGTTTTATCGATGGATCCATTTAATAAATAATTGCAAGCCTTACTATTGGTTGAACTCTCAGGGTTTTTAATACTCATCATTCAATGCAAACACGGGTTTCCTGCTCATCCATTTACCATTGGTAAAATCGGGGAAGTCGACTGTTTGATTGCCCAGCTGAATACTTTGTTCACTCAGTGGAGTGATAGCACTCCAGGCCGCAGCATCGTACACATCCATGGGTGTATCCACTTTTCTTTTTACAGATTCTATAAAGGCATTGATTATAAAAAAATCCATTCCGCCATGGCCGGCACTTTCTGCATCATTTCCATATTTTTTCCAAAGCGGATGATCGTACTGATCTAAAAATATTTTGACATCCGACCATTGGTGTGGCTTGCTTACACCTTCAATGTACAGGGAATTATTTACATCCATCCACAAGCCGTTAGTGCCCTGCACCCTGAAACCTAATGAGTATGGCCGTGGCAGGCTGGTATCATGCTGCAGCAGAATAGTTTCGCCATTGGCAGTGCTGATATTGGTGGTTACCACATCGCCTAATTTGAATTCCACTTTTGCATTTGGATGGCTGGCACCAGCTTTCTTTACAATGTATTCATGCAGCCCCCTCGACTTGGTAGCAAAAGAACAAAGATTAAGAAACCTGTTGCCACGGTTGATGTTGATGTAATTAGCAATGGCGCCAATGCCATGAGTAGGATAAAATTCGCCATTTCGCCTTACACTGTGATTGGTTCTCCATTTTGCTTCGCTGTATCCTTTTTCGCCAAACTCTGCACCGCTGTTGTAAGGTATTTTTCCATCATTGAATTTTACACCTCTCAGGTCATGCTGGTAGCAGCCCTGCAGGTGAATCATTTCTCCAAACATTCCCTGCCGCACCATGTTGAGTACTGCAATTACATCCCTGCGATAGCAAACATTTTCCAGCATCATCAAGTGGCCTTTGTAATGTTCTGCTGTTTTTACCACATCCCAATGATCCTGCAAACTGATGCCCAGCACCACTTCTGTGCCTACATATTTTCCAGCATCTAATCCTGCTATGCACATGGGTGTATGCCACTCCCAAGGTGTGGCAATGATGATGGCATCTATTTCTGGCATTTTAATCAGGTCTTCATACGCATAGTTGCTACCGGTGAAGATTTTTGGTAATGGTTTCTTTGCATCGATAAATAATTTCTTTGCCAGCGTTAGCATTTCTTCATTTACATCGCAGATGGCTACAATTTCGGTATCGTCTCTTTTTAATATTAATTTCAGGTGATCCTGTCCACGAAGTCCGGTACCGATCACTCCTATTTTTACCTTTTTTGTTGGGCCAAACAAACTGCCGGATGGAAGGATGACAAAGCCTGCGCCGGTGATACTGCTGTTTTTGATAAAATCTCTGCGGTGCATGTAAATAAATTTTTAATAATAATGGATGATTCGTTTTTTTGCATTTCTAAAGTAAGATTTTTTTTTGTTGATTAAAGAGATGGACATTGGCTTCTTGTTTATTTTACCTGACAAATATTTTATTAATTAAAACTGTTTCTAAATATTTTAACAGAATGCTGTAGATAAATTTCCCCATAATTACACGAAACAGCGATATGAATATAATTACAGCTATCCATACAGGCACAATAAAAGAATGCATTTTCTTTTTGGCACAATCTTTTCCAGTATACTAAAACAAGTCATTGCATTTATATTAATACATTTAAAACTATTGATCACTAAAAGAATTATTATGAAAAACTCTTTGTTATTTATCGCATTAACCGTTTTATTTTTTTCCTGTAAGGATAAAACACCACCCCTCGACGCCAATAAAAATATGGTGATGATGGACACCACTGGCATGTATAAATCGAACATGCTGACTGACAAGGGTGTACAGAATAATTCGGTTACTTCACCAAAAGGAACTTCAAATAATAGGAGGTCTTCCAATACCGGAAACAACAATAATAACAGCAGCAATAACAACAACGACAATAATAATAATAATACAACTAATGCAAACCAGGATAAAGGATGGAGCAAGGCTGCACAAGGTGCTGCTATTGGCACAGCAGGTGGTGCTGTAATTGGCGCAATTGTAAGTAAAAACAAAGTGGCCGGTGCAGTAGTTGGTGGTGTTATCGGCGGTGGAACCGGCTATGCAATCGGAAGGGCAAAGGATAGAAAAAGTGGAAGGGTGGCTCGTAAAAGAGCAGCAAGGGCTGCCAATCAATAATACAGTTTAAGGTTTTGTGGTTTTAATCTGATTATCCAAAAGATTCATAAAAAGCAACGGTCAACAATACCGTTGCTTTTTCTATTTCTAAAAACAGGTTTTACATTTTCACAATCACACAGTTGATGCAGCCCAATAAAAACTGGTGGTCATCCAGCTATAATTGAGAAATAAAATCAATGCTGCAGGTTCAATAATTAAATAGAAAAAATAAATGCATTACAACTTAAATATTTTACTTGTAAACACATTGCTTCCTTCGCCGATACGGACAATATAAATACCTGTTGAAAGATGTGATAAATTGAATGTAGTTTTTTCTTTACTTAACGCTCCAGTAAAAACATTTACACCTACCGTATTAAAAATCCGGATTGACTTTACCTTCATATCTGCCGCTGATTTGTATTCAACTGTTACAATAGACTGAACAGGATTGGGATATACTTTAAAAATATCCATTGCTGTTGAAGTGGGTGCAGGTGCGGTGGGTAAAGGGCCAGCCTGAACCAATGTACTGTCGCAGGCAAATGAAGCAAGAAATGAGTTACGCTGGTTACCGGTTGCAAACAATGCCCTCATCCTTTTCTTTTGCCCCATGGTAAACATATTCATGCAGGCATCATCAGAAAAATCCATGTAGTTCATAAACATATCTCCATTACCGTTAGGAGAACAGCTGCTGATATGTGGAAACGAAGGGCAACCAAAATTATACGATTGCTGCTGTGGTGTATCTTCTACTTCGTCATCGCCGCAATTGGCATCACCCCATAAATGTTTTAAACCAAGCCAGTGGCCTATTTCATGTGTTGCTGTTCTTCCTTTATTAAAAGGCAGCCTCAGGTTACCCGTTGTTCCAAAAACATCATACGCTATCACTAAGCCATCTTTATCTGCAGGACCGCCGGGAGGCGTTGCATAACCTAAACTCCTGCCACCTAAAGTACAAACCCAAATATTCAAATATTTTTTGCTGTCCCATGCATTATCTCCACCACTTAAAGTGTTCTTCATTGCATCATCAGCCGTAAAACTGGTGGCACTGGTCTGCTTCCTTATGATACCGCTTGTTCTGTTACCGGTGGGATCAACCTGTGCCAGGCAAAATTGTATTCTTATATCAGCAGCAAGATTTTTAAACACTTCAGGAGTATTTATCCTGTCTTCATTTTTGTTGGAAAAATCTTTATTCAATGTTGTTAGTTGTGATAAGATTTGTGCATCACTGATATTTTGAGCAGCAGTATTGTATAATACATGAATTACAACCGGCACGTTGATGATCTCATTGGCAACTGTGTCTCTTTGTGGAGCAGCTGGCCTCAGTGAAGTTGTAACCTGCTTTTCAGAAAGCCGGACGGAATTTTTTATGACAGGATTGTTAAGTAATTTTTGAGCATACTCTGCAGAACCGCAGATACGCTGTGCCTGCGTAGCAGTGAAAAATAAGCAGCTTATTAATATAGTACAAAATGTTTTCATAAAAAAGGAATTAGGTATTTGCCAATACCAATTCATGATTAGTGCCAAAGCCAAGGTTCTTTACTGGCCTGCATTTCAGAGGATAGCGGGATAAGGGATTTTCCACATAGTGGAAAAAAGCCCAAAAATTGTACAGGATCAAGCAGTCCTGGACAGAAATTTTTCAGGAGGATGGCAGATTAAAAAGCAGTCAGCAGTGTGTGCCGGCAATGGTGTAAAAGAGGAAAATGGACAATGATTTGAAAGAAGAATTGGAAATAACCTGTAAGGTTTTCATCTCCGAAAAAAGTACGGTAAAGCCATTGAATGGTAAAGAGGAAACAGCCGTTTCAGAAATACTGCAAGTAACCCAAAAAAGAGAAGAGTGCCAAAAATTATTTGCAATCTTTTATACAGCCCTTCCCTGCTAATAGGCAGCTGTTTATTACATTTGCCTGCAAACTGAAATAAAATAAGATGAAGAAATATATTGTATTGATCACTGTGGTATTTGCGGCAGGCTGTAACCCAAACGTTGTTGAGCCTGATCCGGAATTAAAACCCACAAAAGGTTCGGGGCTGGTGGCTCCCAAAATGCTGCAGGCAAGTGTAATGGCGGAGTACCCTCATGATATCAATGCTTTTACCGAAGGATTGTTTGTACACAATGGAAAACTTTACGAAGGCACCGGTGAATTAAAAAAATCTTTCATTCAGATTACTGATATCAAATCTGGTAAGATTGAAAATAAATACATGGTAAAAGACAGTACCATATTTGGCGAAGGCATCAATATCATTAAAGATAAATTGTACCAACTCACTTATCAAAACCATATCGTGTATGTGTATAACCTGTCTGATTTATCTAAGCCCATAAAAACTTTCCCCTGGCAGAGTGAAGGCTGGGGCATGACGAACAACGGCACCGAACTGATCATCAGCGACGGGCAACCTGCCGGCAATTTGTATTTTGTAAACCCGGATGATTTTAAAATCCGCAGGATCATACAGGTGGTGGACAACAATGGCCCGGTTGATTCTATCAACGAACTGGAATATATTAATGGCAATGTGTTTGCCAATGTGTGGGGCAGCACCTACATCATTCAGATAGACCCGGCCAGCGGCCATGTGATTGGAAAAATAGAAACCGGCGATATCCTGCAAAGCTTTTACAACAGCTACCCTATCCGTGAGATGGACAATGTATTAAACGGCATTGCTTATGACAGTATGAATAAAAAAATGTACATCACCGGTAAGCGCTGGCCAAAGTTGTTTGAGTTGAAACTGAATTAAGAAAGATAATGAGACAATAAATTGCCGCTGCTTAGAAGCAACGGCAATGAAATATCAATTATAATTTGTGTTCTTAATAGATAATTGTAACATAACCAGTAATTGGTTTTCGGCCACTGCCCGGTTCTATTATATAATAGTAAGTACCAAAGGGCAATCCTTTTCCCTTATACTTTCCATCCCAGCCCGGAGATTTATATCCGTAAGATTCATACAATGCCTGGCCATCCCTGCTAAACACTTTTATTTTACAATCAGGATAAGATTCTAAATGTTCAATCGTCCAGAAATCATGCGTTCCATCACTGTTAGGTGTAAATGTATTTGGTATCACCGGCGCTTTCAACAACGTAATAGTTACCTCATCTGTTTTTTGACAGCCACCCGTTGCAGTCACTAATAAAATATAGGTGATATCTTCTTCATTCAGCCCTTTCACCAATGGCACCAATATTTTATTGTTGTTTAAAAAGCGATTGGGTGTCCATAAATACT
Organism: Chitinophagaceae bacterium; assembly: GCA_031368105.1. Taxonomy (GTDB): domain Bacteria; phylum Bacteroidota; class Bacteroidia; order Chitinophagales; family Chitinophagaceae; genus Ferruginibacter. Next base: position 6,230 of record JANLQY010000033.1, on the reverse strand, counting down.
GAAGGCCATTTCCGGTGGCAGCAGCATCAATGGTGATCTCCCCTCCTTCTAACAATACTTTGTCTGGGCCAGCACTCACAACAGGAAAAGCATACACAGTAAATGATTTGGCAGTGGTATCCTTACAGCCAAAAGTATTTTCTATTTGTAATTCCACCCGGTAAATTTTAGCCGTGGAATAAGTTTGTGATACCGGCAATTTATCTGTTGCAATTTGCCCGTTACCAAAATCCCACAACCATTTATTTACCGTACCATCTGCACCATCACTGTTATCACTAAATTTTACAAACTGGTTTTGACAAATACTGCTGCTGTCGGAAATAAATTTAGCTGTTGGTTGAGGATGGATTGTATTAACGGCAATAGTGGTTGAATCTTTACAACCTGCACCGCTGGTACATTCCAGGCTAACATTGTACACCCTGCTGGTAGAAAATAAGTGGGTTGGATTTTTTGACCGGGATGTATTGCTGCCACTTGATGGATCATCAAAATTCCATAAATAAGTAAAGCTGTTTTGTGTGCCGTCAGCAATGCTGGAAGTATCTTTAAAACTAACATTGGCATTGGGCAAACAAATACTTATAGGAAATTGAAAGCCCGGCACCGGCAATGGATTTACCAACACCTGTTTTTGCCGGCTCACTTTACAACCATTGCTGGTAGTAATAGAAAGTGTAACAGTATAAGTAAGATTGCTGGCAAACGTATGTTTTACCAAAATATTCGATGAATTATTTACAACTGCAGTGCCATCACCAAAATTCCAGCTCCAGTTGGTAATGATACCACTAGCGGCGGGAATAGAAGATGAATCTGTAAAGCTGATACTATTTTTTTCGCAGGCAGGTACACTAAATCCAAAATTAGCAACGGCTGGTGCCCTTACACCGATATTTTGAGAAATGGTATCCACACAACCAAATGCAGAAGTATAAGTATATAAAATTCGGTAAGTACCTGCACCTGTTACAGAAGGTGTAAATAAACCTGCACTGTTAATACCAGGCCCTGTAAATGCAGCAGTACCTGGCACGCCACCAATTTCTGATGCCTCTGTTATTTGATAAGAAATAGCATCAAGACAAACAGGTGAAATGGTATTGAACTGTACATTAGGTACAGCATTTATAGTAATTTTTTTAATTGCATCATTCACACAAGTGGCTCCGGAAAATGCCCGGTACCTTACAAAAAAATCTTTTGTAAGCGGACTCTGAAAATTTAGGTAGCGGTGTTTATATACTTTGCCAAATGCAGGCAGGTCGTCTGTTTCAAACACTGCTGGAGCATTTACATTGTCCCAGTAAATAAGCACTTTGGTTACATTCCCAAAGTTTACAGTGGAGCTGTCTTTAATTGCAATAGAATCATAAGCACACAAGTTGATTGCAACCGGAATGATAAAATTAGCTTTAGGAATATCTCCATTCACAGTAAATGACTGCAATAAAGAATCAACACATCCGCTATTGCTAGTCAACGTTAGTTTGGCAGTGTACAATCCAATTGCATTGTACTTGTGTTGTGGGCTGGTCTGTAACGATGTGTTATTGATACCAGAACCGGGATCACCAAAGTTCCATGACCAGTTAGTAATACTGCCGGATACAATAGAAGAAGTATCATTAAATATTGCAGATGCATCACTCAGGCAAACTTCGGGAGAAATAAATCCTGGCTTTGGCAATGGATTAATAGTTATTGTTTTTAATACAGGTGCTGCACTTATGCAACCTTTATTTGTAAGCAAACTGAGTTTTACCGTAAAGGTTTTTGCGCTGTCATATTTATAAGTAAAAGGCAGGCTGTTGCTGATAACTGAATCTGGTTTGCCATTACCAAAATTCCAGGTCCATGCTGTAATGTTTCCGGCACCGGGAGTAGAAAGATTGGTGATGCTGATGTTATTTTTTTCGCAGGCAGGTGTACTAAAACTAAAGTTGGGAACCGGCAATGGATTTACAATTACTGTTTTAGTAACGGTATCGCTGTTGCAGCCTTTATCGGTATTTATCCAGTGTTTTATTGTAAAGGTATTTGCAGTAAGATAAGTATGTGTTACGTTCTGCCCGGAACCAATTGCAGAGCCATCTCCAAAATCCCAGAACCAGTTAGTGATAGTATTTCCCTGCCCGTTGCTGGTGCTGCTGAAAGTGGTGGCGGTATTAAAACAGTTTTCAGGATTTACTGTAAAACCACCGGTGGCTTTTGCATATATATTAGTAAATACTTTGGTACTGTCTTTTACACAACCTGCGACACTGGTCACTTTTAAATTAACATTGAATGGTCCCGAAAAAGCGTACAGATGTGATGGGTTTTTAATAACAGCGCTATCTCTTACCCCACTCGATGGTTCACCAAATTTCCACAACCAGGTAAAACTGGCCTGGGTACCATCCGCAATGGTACTCACATCAGTAAATTGTGCCAGGTCGTAAGGCAGACAAACGGAAGCAGGCATATTAAAATTAACCACCGGGTTGGGATGAATAGTAAATGTTTTATCAAATGGCAAACTTGTGCAGCCGCTTGGGGTTTCAATTACTAAAGTAGCCGTTTGTAAACCGCTTGATGTGTAAGTATGTAAATGATTGGCATTATTTAAAAGCGTATCCTTTTTGCCATCTCCATAATCCAGGTACCAAAATTTGATACTGCCCGGAGCCGCAATTGAAGAAGAATCACTGAAAGTAACCGGCTTATTCTGGCACAATGGATTGGAGATACCAAATTTTGCCAGGGGCACTTCTGTTACCGTTATTTGTTTAGTAAAAGTTGTGCTGATACAACCAATATTGGTGATCAGGTTAAACTTAACATTATAAATTCCTGTTGCATCATATTTATGTACAGGGTTGTGTTCGGTACTGGTACTGCCATCACCAAAATCCCATGTCCATTCGTAAGAATACACCCCATCATCATAAACAGAAATATCCCTGAACCGGGCAGAATCAGTAACACAGCCATTATGCGTCCAGTTAAAATCCGGCGTGGGTGTATTTTTTATAAAAAGGGTATCATCTTTAATTTGTGTGTTGCCACAACCATCAGTGCCTGGAGTACCTGCCGTTATTGAAATTGGATAGTTACCCGCCGGGCAATAAGTATAAGGCGTTGGTAATTTATACCGCCACACCTGTTTGCCATTAATTAAAAAAGTAGTGTCTGCCACAGGGTTGCTCACGGATTCATTAGGTGACTGAAATCCTTTAAAATCCCAGAACAAAGAAATTGGTTGAAAAGGATAGGTAACAGAAAGATAAAAAGGTGTGCAGGCACAGGCAGAGTTTGTGCCGGTAATATTTAGTGGGTTGATGGGTTGAATAAAATTGTAGAGGTCTTTGAGGTTGGTGCCGGCATTATAGCCATAAGATTCATGATCTCCATATCCGTAAGCAATGGCATTAAAACCACTGTCAGCAGATAAAGTATGCGATCCGGAAGAAACACTTATTTGGGCATAACTGTAATTGGGATCTTGAGGATGAGGGAAAAAATTATAACCACCAATTGCACCGGTAATATTGAAAGACTGAACAGCAGCTGTTTTGAGAATTACATTTATCCAATGCTGAGAAATATTGGCATGAGTGGTAGAATTAACAACTACCTCATCAATTGTTTGTTCCACAGGACTCAGGTATATCATTTCGGGATCCCCATTAGAACCGATAGCATTATTACCACAGGTATTTGCAGTGGTAATATATTGTGCCACCATTATTTGCTGATCTGCTTCAATCAATAAAGGCTGGTCGCCTAATGGCAAATCATAATAAAAATTATTTACGATACCACTCAGTACTAATCCATTAACTTTTACAACAGCAGTAGGATCACTTACAGCAATCCGGAAATAATTAAAAGGCATATTTTGAGTGGGAGCTGTTAAAAACTTTTTCCCCCAAGCACTTTTAGGAAAAGCCTGGGCTATTAAATTATCCGAGCTGGTATTCCCAGAACAGGATATTTTCATTTTACCAGCACCAGAAAAAACTGCAATCCGTTTGCACCCAATACCACCATTACTGATGGAGCGTATCTTTGATCCTGTAAGATCAACACCGGTAAAATTACCAATCGAACCTCCATTCAATTCCCCCATTACATTGTAAATCTCCCCCTGATTAAGGGTAACGGTAAAAGGTACATTCGCAACATGAGTTTGTGTTTGCCCCGAAGGGGTAATTTCCACAGTAGTGGTGCCTGTATCTGCAGCAACAACAAAGAAAAAGCTGTTGGAAAGGTCTTCGTTAGAAACCTGGTTGTAGTTGATAGAATAATATTCTTTTCCCAATGTATTGGTAGGAAATAAAAGCGTTGCACCAGATACACTGCCGTTATAAATGTGTGTGTAGGCTACCACTGGTCTGTCACTGGTAACATGAATCCCACTTGTAAAAAGTCCTTCATTTGTTAGCCGGGCATCTTGCAAACCAGATTTTGGAATTGGTGAGGATTCAGCAATAGTACCCGGAGCTACATTACTGATTGTTTCCACATAACCTAGGGATGGTATTTCAATTTTAATATTGGTAAACCTGCCAGGAATATTTTCTGTGGCAAAATATAAAACCATTTCCTGGCAATTGATACCAGTGCCGCCACACCCACCATTTGTTACAAATCTTACATGGTAGCCGTATCCAACCCAGAAATCTTTTCCTTTATTAGAAAAATCCTGTGCGAAAGAGAAATAAGAGGCAATAAGAAATAAAAGAAGATAAGTAAATTTTTTCATGAAAACAGCATAAAATAAGAAACGGTAAATTTAGTGAAAACAATGTGATTAAGATGCCTGACAAATCAATAAAGTTGCCTGCGGTAAATTATTAACCGGGAAGGAAGAACAAGGTGAATTTCAAGCTGGCAAAATAGATGAGTACATAAAATAACAAAAGGCCTGATAGAAATCAAGCCTTTGTTTACGAACCTAATTCGGTTCTGTAACCCCCAAAGAAAACATCTTGTTTACCAAGCACAAGCGCAAATCTGTGAGATTGGTTATTAAACGCCTGCTGTGCTATATTATTATTATTTAAGTAAAAAATTCTGTGATTTTGTTTTTAAGAAGGACCATATATTTAAAAACAATTTCCTAATCTCTCCCCGTTTTTGATGGCATCCGTGTTTGCACCCTTACCGGGATAAGTGCCCAATAAGATGGGGCTGGCTCAAAAGCTGTTGACTTATGCTGCTTATTATCTTTCCGAAAAAGGGCTTTCCCACTCCGGGGCAGTAAGGCTTTTAAGATTTTTTGTATCATAATAGGGAAGGTTTATTTTTAAGAGAGATGAAAACTGTAAGCCCTCTATAATTAAGAAAGTCGTTCAAAATGGTGATCCAGACCATTTAAAACGACTTTTTCTTAATAACACTGAATAAACCCTATATAATTAGTTTGCTATTATCTTCTTCAACCAGAAATCTTTTTCTTTCTCTTTGCTACTGTTTCACATTTCCTGTATTGATAAGTAAACCCAGATCATGCCAAAAAGTAACATATTGATAATCAGTATTTTACCAAATTTAAATTCATCAATCATATCCAGTATGCAGAAATATTTCCACATTGTAGAAATTATAAAGCCCAAATGCCGGCTATTAATCATTCTGTAGCAAAAAAGAAGCTTTAAATTGAACGCAAACTGCTATGCTGATAAATGAACAGCCTGAAGCCTGAGAAAATAATTGATTTACAAAACTACCAGGCAGAAAATTTAGGAGAAAAATTTAGAAAGTTTTGTTGCTTTATAAAATTGAGTTAAGCAGTAAAAAATAGAAAAGACAGCTTTTATTTGTAAAAAAACAGGCTGCCATATTTACCGATATTTTTAAATCAAGATAGTAAATATCTATCAAGTGATTTAGGTGCCCTTTATTGATCGCTATTTAATTTGGGCGACTATTCATCAAAAAGTAAAGAAAAAATAAAATTAACGAATTTTACACTTTCAGATATAAGGATAAAAATTATTTAGTTTAATTATTTGAATTTTAATACCATATTTTACTTATAATTATTTGAATTTCTTTATTAATATCCGATATTTATACGATATGCCAGATATTCTTTTGAAAAGTCTTATTAAAGAAGCACTTAACCAACATGTTATGGTTAATCACAGACATACTGCCCATAAAGCAAGAACATTAGTGAAAGAATTGCTTCAACATGAGAATGAGAAAATATTTGAAGATAAAACAAAGAAAAAAGA
>JANLQY010000031.1:0-5773 GCA_031368105.1 Chitinophagaceae bacterium | reverse complement strand
GCGAAAATTTTTACAGACTTTGGCGGAAAAGCCGCTAACACAGGTTCTATTGAAGGACAGGTTGCATTGCTAACCCTGCGTATCAATGAAATTTCTGAACACCTTAAATCTAACAGGAAAGATTTTTCTTCCCAGAGAGGTTTAATGAAAATGGTAGGTCAGCGCAAGCGCCTGCTTACTTACCTGAGCAAACACAACCTGACAGGATACAGGGCTTTAATTGAAAAATTAGGTCTCCGTAAATAAACTATTATTATGCTTAAATAATTATAATTCCCAACTAAATAGTACAGTTGGGAATTATTTTATTACAGCCCTTTTCCCAAACCGGTTACCTTACTAATATTCATCCCATTTTTGGGAATGATTCAAAGCTTGCAAAGTCCAGAAAAAAATATTTTCCTTTCTGCCATTGCCCCTTTGCATCAATTGTAAAAAATAAGGCTGCCATATTTTAAATTTCTAATACAAACGAAAATGAGTTTAACAAGTAAATCAGTAACTTTTGATATAGGTGGTGGCCGCATGGTTACCATCGAAACAGGCAAGATGGCCCGCCAGGCTGATGGAGCCGTTACTGTACGCCAGGGCGATTGTATTTTGCTGGCTACTGTGGTTGCCAACAAAGAACCAAAAGAAGGACAAAATTTCTTCCCATTATCAGTAGATTATCAGGAAAAATTTTCTTCTGCAGGCCGAGTGCCGGGTTCATTCTTTAAAAGAGAAGCAAGGCTGAATGATTATGAAATATTAACCAGCCGTTTAATAGACAGGGCACTGCGTCCATTATTTCCCGAAGATTATTTGTGTGATGTGCAGGTGCTGATCAGTTTAGTATCTAGCGATGCGGAAGTATTACCAGATGCATTGGCTTGCTTAGCTGCTTCTGCTGCATTGGCCGTTTCTGATATTCCCATCCAGGAAATTATTTCTGAAGTTCGTATTGGTAGAAAAAACGGAGCTTTCATTGTAAATCCAAGCCGTACTGAATTAGCAGAATGTGATTTGGAATTCATTATCGCCGCTACTGAAAAGAATATCATGATGGTGGAAGGTGAAGCAAATGAATGTAAGGAAGAAGATCTGATTAAAGCGATTGAATTGGGACATGAAGCCATCAAAGCACAAATTAAAGCACAGGCAGATTTAAGAGACCAGGTGGGAGTTACTGCTAAAAGAGAATACACAAAACCTTACCGCAATGAAGAACTGAACGAAAAGATCAGTGTATTTGCAAAAGATAAAATGTATGCAATCTCTTCATCTGCCTCTGCAAAGCATGACAGAAGCGATGCCTATGATGCGTTGAAAAGGGAAGTGAAAGAATTTTTGGGTGAAGAATTAGCTGATGAAGATAAAAAATTGATTGGCCATTATTTTGGCGAATTACAATATTATGTTGTTAGGGATATGATCCTGAACGACAGAAAACGTTTGGATGGAAGAGGTACAGAAGACATCCGCCAGTTGGATATGGAGATCAGTATTTTACCAACACCACACGGTTCTTCTTTGTTTACAAGAGGTGAAACCCAATCACTTACAACAGTTACTTTCGGAACTCCTTTAGATGAATTATTGGTGGAAAGTGCTTTCAAATCAGACTATACTAAATTTATTTTGCATTATAATTTCCCGCCATTCTCTACCGGTGAAGTAAAAATGATGAGGGGTGTTGGCCGCAGGGAAGTTGGTCATGGTAACCTGGCAATGCGTTCATTAAAGAAAATGATGCCGGGCAAAGAATATCCTTACACTGTAAGAGTGGTGAGTGATATTTTGGAATCAAATGGTTCTTCTTCTATGGCTACTGTTTGTGCCGGTTCATTGGCATTGATGGATGCAGGTGTTCCAGTTAAAAAACACGTTAGTGGTGTGGCAATGGGTCTTATTAAAAAGGAAGACCAGTTTGCTGTGCTTACAGATATCCTTGGTGATGAAGATCATTTAGGTGATATGGATTTTAAAGTTACCGGTACCCGTGATGGTATTTGCGGTGTGCAGATGGACATCAAAGTAGATGGCCTTAGCATGGATATTATGAGGCAGGCATTAGAGCAGGCTCGTAAAGGCCGCTTACATATTTTGGATGCAATGTATGCCTGTATGCCTGAGCACAGGGAAGAAGTGAAACCGCATGCTCCACGTATGGTGAAGATGATCATTGATAAAGAATACATCGGTGCGGTGATAGGGCCAGGTGGTAAAATTATCCAGGAGATGCAAAGGGAAACCGGCGCTACCATTAATATTGAAGAAGTAAACAACCAGGGTGAGGTAAGTGTATTTTCTGCGTCTAAAGAAAGCCTGGAAAAAGCAGTTAACTGGATCAAAGGTTTGGTAGCTACACCAGTTGTTGGTGATACTTATGAAGGCACTGTAAAAAGCATTAAAGAGTTTGGTGCTTTTGTAGAATTCCTTCCTAAGAAAGAAGGTTTATTGCACATCAGTGAAATAAGCTGGAAGCGCCTGGAAACAATGGAAGGCATTTTTAAAGAAGGGGATAAAGTGAAAGTGAAACTGTTAGAGATTGACCAGCGTACCGGCAAATTCAAATTGAGCAGAAAAGCATTGATGCCAAAGCCGGAAGCACAGCCAAAGCCATAAGCAATACCTCAAACAGGATGAGATAGTTTAGATATTCTTAGAATTTAACTCCGGTATAATTACCGGAGTTTTTTATTGATTTATTTTACGAGATACAACTTCAACGGCTATTTTAAAGTCTTATCTTTTTTATCAAATAAATTTACATTCCACATTCTTATCACACTTTGATTTTTTTTATTCAGAAATTAATTTTTTGCCCTAAGTTTGTTAATCGAATCTATGATACTAGATTATTACCTCCTCCATGTCAGAAAAGGATTCTGAAATCATAAAAAATTATTTAATTACAATTATTAAAACTGTACCAATGCTCAGTAAGCTTACCTTTTCTATTTTACTGGTATTTTCACTTGCAAGTACCAGTGCACAAAAAATTAAGAGTCAGACTGCTTTTAGTTTTTTACAAACAGCCAACACTTTGATGGAAGCACAGCAGTTAGATGCTGCGGAAGAATTTTTTAAGAAAGGGCTTGAAAGAGCAAGGACTTATAATGATATCTATTGCCAGGCTTATGGCAACCAGGGCTTAGGTACTTTATACACCAAACTCGACCAGCAGAAAAAAGCAATTGATTGTTACCAGCTGGCTATAAAACTTTACAGAAATCAGCACCTCCCAATGATTGCAAATGTGGTGGAATCTTTGCTGAAAAGCGTACAGGGAATTGGTGATATATATGCAGGTATTGAAGTAGGGGCAAAAGGAGTTAAACTCTGTATCATTGATGTAAAACTCAGTAAGGACAGGCAGTACGATTACACCTTAATGCTTGATACAGCTATTAATACTGATGCTGCTTCATTATCTTATCAAAGTGAAAAAGAAACATTTGATGCGATGACCCTGCTTTGGGGTATTATAAAAAACCGGTATAAAATTCCAGGCAAACAATTATATGCTGTAATAAGCAGTGGCCTTAAGCAGGAACTTGACAAGTATAACAAAATTGACTACTATTCTTACATTATCAAACCGAAAGACCCCGATTTTTCTGCAACCATCACTTCTGTTTCACCAATTGAAGAATCAGAATTAAGCATACTTGGAATAGTTCCTCAAAAAGACCGCTATACCGCAAGCCAGATAGACGTAGGCAGTGGGAATACCAAAGGTGGTTATTTCAATTCGTCAAGAGAATTGGTGCCGGTTACTTTTCCTTTGGGTACCAAATCTTTTCAGCGGCTGATAGATGCACGGGAGAAGGGAGGAATTACACAGTTCAATATGGCAGCCGAGCAATTGTGGAAAGACAGCATAGCTGCCACAATCCGGGAAGAATTTAAAGGCAAAGATGATTTTAAATCGAGGAATGTAGTTTACTTATCCGGCGGTATTGTATGGGCAATTGCTTCATTAATGCATCCGGCAGAAATACAAAAAAGTTATGTAGAAATAAGCAGCAATGATGTGAGTGAGTTCAGGCATAAATTAATTAATAATTATGATGAACTTACACAACCCACTGCACTTGGTATTGCAAATACTGAAGATGCAGCAGCAGCCCGTAAAACTATTGGCCGGGTATTGAAAACATACGACCAGCGGGCACTTACAGCCGGTGCAATTTGTGTGGATGAATTGGTAAAACAGGTAAATACCATCAACCCCAATAAAAAATTCATTTACTCAAAGTATGCCTACATCGGCTGGATAAGCGGTTATATAATTAAGAAAGCCACACAGCAATACACTGGGTTGGTAAGCCGTTAACTCTGCAGAAACCATTTTTACAGACATATTATTTGATTAAAATAATTAAACCAAAACAAAAGCCGCTGATAATTCAGCGGCTTTGTTTTTGTAAAAGAAAATATTCTTTAAAACTGTTCCAGTTTGCTGAAGAAAAAATCTCCTTCAATAGCTGCATTCTCATTGCTGTCACTTCCGTGAATAGCATTTTCTCCAATCGAAGCGGCATATAATTTACGGATGGTTCCTTCCGCAGCTTGTGCCGGATTAGTAGCACCAATCAGTGTTCTGAAATCTTCCACAGCATTTTCTTTTTCTAAAATTGCGGCGGTGATTGGGCCACGGCTCATAAATTCAACCAGTTCGCCATAGAAAGGCCTTTCTTTATGAACAGCATAAAATTCTCCAGCTTTTTCTGCAGAAAGGTGCAGCATCTTCATTGCCACAATGCGGAAACCTGCACCGTTTATTTTTTTTAAAATGCCGCCGGTATATCCTTTTGCTGTAGCATCCGGTTTAATCATCGTAAATGTCCTGTTAGTCATATTGTCTTTTTTTGGCGGCAAATATAGCCTGTTTTATGTTTCAGGCAGTTGGTTTTTTCTACCCATTTTGTTATTCATTTAAAAAACTGTTGACACAAAACAGGAAACTGGAAACTAACCGTTACTTTTGCCGCCGCTTTATGCAACCAATCAATAATATATTTCCTCTGTTGACAACTCCTAAAAAGATTGTCATTACCATGCACCAGAAACCAGATGGCGATGCCATGGGATCTTCTTTGGGTCTGTATCATTTTTTAATTCAGCTGGGGCATACAGTTACGGTGATTTCTCCAACCAACTGGGCAGATTTTTTAAACTGGATGCCGGGTGCCAAACAATTATTGGATTACGACAGGCAGGCAATTGCTGCAGATAAAATTATTGAAGAGGCAGACTGGATTTTCTGTCTTGACTTTAATACCTTAAGCCGTACCAAAAAGATGGAAGAAAAATTGAGTAATGCAAAAGCATTGCTTATTTTAATCGACCATCACCAGGAACCGCAGGAAGAAAAATTTGCTTACGGAATCAGTGATACAGGCAAAAGCAGTACCAGTGAAATGGTGTATGATTTTATAGAAGCATCGGGTCATGATGATAAAATAAATGAACAAATTGCGGAGAGTTTATACACCGGTGTAATGACTGATACCGGGTCTTTCAGGTTTCCATCTACCACTGCAAGTGTGCATAGTATGGTGGCTAATTTAAAAACAAAAGGGTTCCAGCACAGTAAGATCCATGAAAATCTGTATGATAATTTTTTAGAAAACCGCTTCCGTTTTATTGGCAATGTATTGCTTAACAGGATGGAGGTTTTTTATGAATACAATACAGCGCTCATTGCCATTCCGCAGGGTGATTTGATTAAGTACAATATTACCACCGGTGATACAGAAGGACTGGTAAATTATCCCTTAAGCAT
>JANLQY010000148.1:0-8496 GCA_031368105.1 Chitinophagaceae bacterium | reverse complement strand
GCATTGGTACAAAAGAAAAATTTTCAAATGCTTCTTCTGATGTAGTACCGTCTGCATTTTTTGTGATGCGTAACATCCGCTGATGGTGCCCTTCATCTAACGGTACCACCATTTTTCCACCCGGTTTTAATTGTGCAATTAATTTGGGTGGTATCATTGGGGCAGCAGCGGTAATGATCACTTTATCAAAAGGTGCAAAAGTAGGCAGACCCTCAAAGCCATCACCGTAAAAGAATTTCAGGCCAGGGTATTTAGTTTTAAAAACATAGTTCTTTGTTTTTTCAAACAATACTTTTTGTCTTTCGATGGTAAAAACTTTTGCACCCATTTCGGCCAGTACAGTGGCCTGGTAAATGCTGCCGGTACCTATTTCCAGCACTTTGTCAAAAGGCTTTACCTGCAGCAATTGTGTTTGATAAGCCACGGTGTAAGGTTGAGAAATTGTTTGCCCTTCGCTGATGGGGAATGCTCTGTCTTCATAAGCAATTTCATCAAAGGCACTGTCTAAAAAAAAGTGACGTGGAATATTGTTTAGGGCAGTTAACACAGCTTCATCATTAATGCCCTTTTCTTTTAGTATGTCGATTAATTTTTTTCTCAGTCCTTTGTGACGGTAAGTATCATCATATTTTCTCATAGCAGTTTGCAAGGTAAAAAAATGTCAGGAGTTAAAGCCGGCTTTTACAAAAGAAAAATTATACTAACTATTTATAGCGTGGTGTATGTTCATCAAAAAACTCATTCACCGTTTTATTCCAGTTTTTTAATTCTTCATGGCGCCGCTCATTCAGGTCATTATTTTTTTGATTGTATGCCTGCGATGATTTATTGATATCGTTTACGCCTTTATTATAATTGTCAATATCTGCTTTTGAAGCCTCGGATTTTTTTTCATACTCTTTTTTTATGTTCTCAAATCTTTCCTTCACCAAAAAATAATCGCTGATGGCATTCATCTCCCCTGCTTCCTTTACATAAAACTGCAGAATGGATTTGCAGGCCGACAATACTGTATTATCCCCCCCGAAACCTTTCATATCTTTTAATTTGTCTAAACCTGCCTGTGCATAATCCTGCATGGCATTTTTAGTTTGCTCCATGCTGGTGATATTTTCTTTGCTTATTGCTTCCATCAATTTTTCTTCCTGCTTATATGGCTTAAAGAACAGCAGGTACAATTCATTATAATATTGGTTCAGTTCATGCACCAGTTTGGTCATCTCTCTCAGGTCGGATGTAGACTCCACCAGTTTGATATTGTTTTGAGTGGCAAATGCTGACTCAGCCTGTTGCATTTTTTTATTCCCTTCTTCCAGCTTTTTATCAATGCCTTCTCTTACCAGTAATAAGGCCTCCATCTCATCATAACTCTGCTCTGCAATTTCTTCCATGTTGAGAACCTTGCTGTAATCATCATTGAGGATATTGTAATACATTTTCATAAAAGCTACTGTGGTATCCCGGTAGCCTTTATCAGCTTTAAAAGCAGGCAGGCCGCCAATATTCATTTTTGCTTCCTGTACTTCATCCAGTAATTTTGTCCGCAGGCTTTCTACCTTTCTTGCTCTTTTACCGTGTGCAGATGCGCTGGCATAACTTAAATATTTTTTTGAAATATTTTCTCTTTGCACACCAATATAGCTCATGTATTCGCCTGCATTACCAAAGTCCTGGGCTTTGCTGCTGTTGGTGATGGGTAAAAAAAATAATACCAAGGTGAACCTGTAAAATAATTTCATCGTGTTTGGTTTTATATTAAAAAAAGGTTGAAGGAATGTTGAATAATCTGACTTACTTACCGAGCCAGTCCATCATGATCATATATCCTTCCAGTATCGTTTCGTCTGTTTTTATTTTGCCGATATATGCTTCATTTACCTGCTTGCTTACTTCTGTGGATTCGGTTATTCGCTGCCAGTCGAATTTATTATTGCTAACTGCAAACTGGCCGCCCTCTGCCACAGGCACTTCTATATCTTTAAATATTTTCTTGGAAGCAATATATTGCTTTACATAACCAGCCCACTGCAATGGCACTACCCTATTTTTTTTATTCGTCTTATATAAATGAAGAAAATTATTGACTGCTGTAAAATAGGCACGCTGAGTTACCCTGATCTTACTCTTTTCAGCAAGCGGTGCCACCGGAGGTAAACTAAGTGCATGAAAGATCCCTGCCTTACTGTTATCCGGTTGCAAGGCACTAAGCCCCGACTTTTCTTTAAAGCTGTCATCATCATACAAATCCGGCAGGCTGATATCCGGCTCCACACCTTTCCATTGGGTGGTACTGCCATTGATACGGTAAAATTTACTGGCAGTAACTTTTACAAAATCAGTTCCATCTTTTGCTGGTGCAGCGGTGGTATCCATCGGCAATATTACCTGTGCAGTTCCTTTGCCATAAGTAGTGCCACCAACAATAAATGCCCGTTTATAATCCTGCAGGGTGGCACTCAAAAATTCACTGGCACTGGCGCTTGCGCCATTTATCAGTACCAGCAATGGCCCATCATAGATACTGCCCCTGTTGGGATCTTTCAGGAAATGTATTTTGCCATCTTTTTCTTTTGCAGAAGCTACCGGGCCAATGTCAATAAATATTCCTGCCAACTGCATGGCTTCCCACATACTGCCACCGCCATTATTTCTCAGGTCGAGGAGGATGCCTTCAATTGAATCTTTTTTCAGCTTGATAATTTCTTTGCTTACATCATTGGCACAACCATCCAGTGTGAGGTCGTCCATTTTTTTTGCGACCTCATTTTCACGGCTGTAAAAACCAGGCAGGTCTATGTAGCCAATATTTTGTTTGCCCCTCAGGATAAAACTTTTCACAATACTTTCATCATCTGTCACTTTTTCCTTCAGCAATCTTACCGTTTTGGTTTCACCGGTTGCCTTTCTTACGGTAATGTCAATATCCTGCTGGCTACTGCCATTCAGGTATTCATCTATTGCTTCCAGATCCAGTTCTTTCACATCTTTTTCAACATTGTCAATTTTTACTTTTGTAAGCACATCGCCTTTGTTGATCTTACCGCTACGCCAGGCACTTCCGCCGGGTTTTAAATAATCGATTTCAATATCGCCTTTTTCATTTTCACCAAAGTCCATTCCCACAGAAATTTCAGCGGCACTCATCTTTGTTTCAAAATCAGTTTTTGTCGCAAGGTTCATGTAATTGGTATGTGGGTCGTAGCACCAGGCAATATCATCGAGGTAAGTATCCTGTAATTTATTTCGCAGGGCTGATAATTTTGTTGCCAAATAACCATGTTCAGCTTTTTTTACCAGCAATCGTTTTTCCGTTTCGAGTTTGGTAAAATTGACTGGAATTTTCAGATCAATATTTCCTGTGGAATCTGCTAGCGTTTCTGCAACATGGCGAAGCAGTTGCCATTTAAGGTATTGCTGCCAGCGCTTTGCTAATTCCTGCTCATTGGCCGCAAAAGTTTCAAAGGGCCAGACAATATTATCCGGCGTTGAAAAATCCAATGGCTTTGACAGGATACTGTTGATCATACTATCCACTTGCTGCAGGCGTTTTTTATACAGTAACACACTCTTATCAAAAAATACCCATCCATTACCATTCAGTTCATCATCCAGCTTTAGTTTATATGCATCCAGTGAAGTGATATCTTCTTTAATAAAAAAAAGTTTTTCGTCATCCAGTGTGGCCAGCCATTTATTGTACAATAAAACAGCAGTACTATCATCCCATTTTACCGGTTGATAATGCTGCTGTTCTAAAAAACGTTTTAAGAGCAATGATTTTTCCCGAAGTGTTTTTTGTGGAAACAAATACGAGGGTATTGCAAAAAGAAGAAGGCACAGGATTAATTTCATAGCAGTTATTTCAGTTTCATTTCTTCAATGATACCAGCAATTTTTTTATTCAGTACACTTTCGGCTGCATCAAAGCCGGCAGCATTTTCCAGTTTGGTATTTACACTAAAATAAAATTTTATTTTAGGCTCTGTACCACTCGGCCTTGCTGAAATACTGGTGCCATCGCCCAATACAAATTGCAGCACATTGCTTTTCGGCAAATCAATTGTCCAAGTTTCGCCAGTGCCTAAATTTTTGCCTGTTTGCAATTGATAGTCTAATAATTTATCTACCGCCACCCCATCAATTGTTTTTGGTGGATTGTCACGGTAACCCTGCATCATGTCGGCAATTTCTTTGGCGCCGTTCATTCCTTTTTTTGTGATGCTTACCAAGTCTTCTTTGTACAAACCGTACTGTACATACAGATCAATCAGTTTATCATACAGGCTTCGGCCTTTGCTTTTTTCATAAGCTGCCATCTCACACAACAGTGCTACAGCGCTTACTGCATCTTTATCCCTTATCTTGTCACCAATCATCAATCCAAAACTTTCTTCACCGCCAATGATGTAATTTTCTTTTCCTTCCTGTTTTTTGATAAGTGATGCAATCCACTTAAATCCTGTGAGCACATTGTAGCAGGCAATGCCATTTTGTTTGGCGATATTGTCAATGAGATAAGAAGTTACAATTGTTTTTACCACCATATCATTGGGCTGTGCAAGACCTTTTGTTTTTCTTGCTTCAATCATATAATTGAAAGCCAGTACAGCAGTTTGGTTGCCATTCATCAACACCCATTCTCCTTTTGTATTTTTAACGCCAATGCCTACCCTGTCTGCATCAGGATCGGTGCCCAGTAAAATATCTGCATCCAGAGCCTTGGCTTTTATCAGGCCCATATTCATGGCATCTTTTTCTTCCGGGTTAGGGTAAATAACCGTTGGGAAATTTCCATCCGGTGTGCTTTGTTCCTGTACCACATGCACATTATCAAAACCATATTCTGCCAGCACCTGCGGCACCAGTGTAATACCTGTTCCATGTATCGGAGTGTACACAATTTTTAAATCATGCTGTGCCTTACAAACTTCAGGATACACACTCAAACCCTTTACCATCTTGATATAAGCAGCATCAATATCTTTTCCAATCAAAGTAATATTGGCTTCGCCCCCACTCCATTTTACATCTTCTACCGTTAGTATTTTTTCAATTTCTTTGATCACATTCACATCATGCGGCCCCACCATTTGTGCACCATCATCCCAATAAGCTTTGTAGCCATTGTACTCTTTTGGATTGTGAGATGCAGTACACACCACACCACCCTGGCAACCAAAATGACGGATGGCAAAACTCAGTTCTGGTGTTGGCCTCAATGCTTCAAACAAAAAAACTTTTACGCCGTTGGCTGCAAAAACATTGGCAACTGTTTCAGCAAAGAAGCGGCTGTTGTTGCGGCTGTCGTGCCCTATCGCCACTTTTACATTGTCGCCAAAACATTGCTTGAGATAATTGGAATAACCCTGTGTAGCCATACCTACCGTGTATTTATTCATACGGTTGGTACCAATACCCATGATGCCCCTTAAGCCACCGGTACCAAATTCTAAATTTTTATAAAATGCATCCGCCAGTTCATCCGGATTTTCTGTTTGCAATTTTATGATGGCATCTTTTACAGATTGCTCATAATTTCCCGACAACCAGGTGTCAATTTTTTGTTGAATAGCAGCGTCCATCATCGGTGATTTATTTAAGGGATGAAGATATTATATTTTGTTTTTAGATTGTGTAAAATGAGAAAAGAAATTTGAAGTTTGCTTATGCAGTCATTTACCGGTTTCCCTGGAAAAAAATTATACCTCTGCAACTCAATTACAGTTGGCTAAGTAAATCCTGTAAAAGTTTTTGTGGAATATTATCCTGCTCTGGTTTATCGTAAATTGATAAAAGATAAACTGTTTTACGAACTACATATACATGTGTAATTACCCTTGCACCTCCTGATTTCCCTTTGCCTTTGGAAGCAATAGAAAGACGGATTTTAAAAGTGTTTTGTCCTAAAGATGTTCCTTGTTCAGGATTGGCTTCAAGATTACCAACCAGCTTGTTTATTTCTGCTTTCAGAGAAGGAAATTTCTTTACCAGTCTTTTTAACTGGCGGGCAAAATAATCTGTGGCTTCTACATTATAATTCATTCAGCAGGTCTTTAGCCTTTTGAAGTTTTACTTTACCCTTTTTTGCCAGCTTTACCTGATCTACTGACTGCTTTAGTTCATCAATGAATTGAATGTTGGCTTTTGTAAGAGGCCGGGTTTTTACAAAACGGAAATGCCTGAGTACTTCCATCAGGAATTTATCTTCTTTATCATCTACTTCCAAAAGGTATTGCATATTGAATAATTGAGTAATCAAATTTAAAACAAAAAAGTTTCAATCCCCGAAAGGATTATACTTCCATCCACGCCCCCAACACTTCCCCACCCTGCACTTCTACATAAATATGTTCATCCAAAGTGGTAGAGATAGAGAGCCCTACATAATCCAATCCAACAGGGAAAGATTTGTGTGTACGTTCTACCAATGCTGCCGTTTGAATTTTTGCCGGGTAAGTTTCCAGCAATGGTTTTAGGGAATATAACATTGTTCTGCCGCTGTTGGCAACATCATCAATCAGGATCACCACTTTATTATTGAAATCAAATACAGGTACGATGGTAATGGCGGAAGGTTTTTTTTTATCAATCGATAAAGCAGTTACAATAATCTCTCCTTTAAAGGATTCTTTAAGAAAGGTTGCAATAATATTAGCAATCACAATCCCGTTTTCTTTGATGCCCACCAGTATCAGCTGCGGTTCATTGTAATTCTGTTCTACCAGTTCCAGCGCTATGCGGCGGAGTTTGTTGCCGGCAATTTCTTTTGATAAAATGTATTTCTTTTCGTTGTTCACTGTGCAATTAATTAAAGGTGGAAATTAGCAACAAATAAACAATCAAACAATTAAATAAAGAGAAACATTTACCTTAGCCTTTATAAATACAATGTATGCACTTGCCAGCTCAAATTCTCTTTGTTGCCATCCTTGGTTTTGCCGGATGGCTGTTTGCAAAAAACATCCTGCAGATACGCCGCAATATTTTACTGGGTAGAGAAGAAGATTTTTCTGACAACAAATCACTCCGCTGGAAAAACCTGCTGCTGTTGGCTTTGGGACAAAAGAAAATGTTTAAGAACCCTTTGGTAGCGGTAATGCACTTAGTGATCTATGCAGGGTTTATCATCATCAATATAGAAGTGCTGGAGATTGTGCTGGATGGTATCTTGGGGACACACCGTTTGTTCTTTCCCTTTACTGGCGGGTTGTACACTTTCCTTATCAACTTTTTTGAAATACTGGCCGTTGGCGTAATTGCTGTGTGTGTTATTTTTTTATGCAGAAGAAATGTCATCAAACTAAAACGCTTTCTCAGTAAAGATTTAAATGGCTGGCCCCGTAGTGATGCCAATTATATTTTGATAACCGAAATCATTTTAATGTGCCTGTTTCTTACAATGAATGCAACAGACAGGGCTTTGCAACTTCAGGGTGCTGAACATTATCATGAAACCGGGAGCTTTATTTTCAGCGGTATGTTGTCATCAATGTTCAATGGATTATCCATATCCACTTTGGTAGTAATGGAAAGAAGTTGTTGGTGGCTGCACATCATTGGCATTTTAGCATTCCTTAATTATTTGCCCTACAGCAAACATCTTCATATCATGTTAGCTTTTCCCAATGCGTATTATGCAAGGCTGAATGTGCAGGGTAAAATGACCAACATGGAAAATGTGCAGAACGAAGTAAAGTACATGATGCAGCCGGAACTTGCTCCAACAGGCGAAGAAGCTCCGATGAAATTTGGTGCCAAAGACGTAGCCGACCTGAGCTGGAAAAATTTACTGGACGCTTACAGTTGTACCGAATGTGGCCGCTGCAGTGCTGCCTGTCCGGCCAATCAAACCGGAAAATTGTTAAGCCCCAGGAAAATAATGATGGATACCAGGGACAGGCTGGATGAAGTGGGAAAGAACATCAAAGCAAATGGAAGTTTTAAGGATGATGGAAAAACATTGCTTAATAATTATGTTACCGTAGAAGAATTGAGGGCCTGCACCACCTGCAATGCCTGTGTGGAAGAATGCCCGGTAAGCATCAGTCCGCTGGATATTATTATTCAGCTCCGCCGCTCTTTAATAATGGAAGACAGCAATGCACCACAGGAATGGAATACCATGTTTGGCAATATAGAAAACAACTTTGCCCCCTGGAAATTTTCTCCTGAAGACAGAGATAAATGGGTGGAAGAAATATAGCATCAACCAGTACAAAATTCAATTTGAAAACAATTGTACCAGCGCTGTAAATTCTTTATGAAATAATAACAGATGTAGTTGTAGCATATAGCCAATGCCAGATCAGGGTTATTAAAATAAAAAACCCTTACAAAGAAAATATTGCAAGGGTTTTAGAAGCTGTTTGAGTTAATTAAATTTTTTACCCATTAAGTTAAGCATTGCTATATAAACAAAACTGATAGCAGATTCTTTAGTTCTTTCGTAGTCCATTACTAATCTTCTAAAGTTTAATAGCCATGCGAAGGTTCTTT
>JANLQY010000147.1:0-30033 GCA_031368105.1 Chitinophagaceae bacterium | reverse complement strand
AGGGCAAAACAATTTATTACAAAACTGGTTGACAGATTATCGGATGACCGGATTGGTATTGTGGTGTTTGCCGGCAAAGCCTATTTGCAAATGCCATTAACTACCGACCATGCAGCAGCAAAAATGTATTTGTCTTCTGCCACACCGGATGTAGTGCCTACTCAGGGAACAGTAATTGGCGATGCATTAAAAATGAGTTATGCCGCTTTCAATACCAAAGAAAAAAAATATAAATCTATTATTCTCATCAGCGATGGAGAAGACCATGATGAAACTGCAGATAAAATAACACAAGCTCTGGCACAGGAAGGCGTAATGGTAAACACCGTAGGCATTGGTTCGCCAGAAGGCGCCAATATACCGGATGCTCCAACAGGCGAAATAAAAAAAGATGCAGAAGGCCGGCCGGTTGTCACCAAACTAAATGAAGCAGCTTTAAAAAATATTGCTGCAAAAGGTAATGGGCTGTATCAATTATTTACCAATGCAGATGAAGTGACAAGTGCAATTGAAGGCCAGTTGAAATTACTGGGGCAACGATCTATCACAGAATCATCTGCAATCAACTATCAAAATTTTTTTCCCTGGTTTTTGCTTGCAGCAATGATATTATTACTGGCAGAATTTTTTATGTCAGAGAAAAAAACGGCTGCCGCTATGAAACAGTCAAAGCGGAAAAAGCAGCGTACAACAAAATTAAAAGCGGCTTTTACTTTTTTGTTTTTAATAAGTGCTGCCATGCTGTTTTCGTCAAATGGATTTGCACAAAATGCCAATGCTGATATCAAAAACGGTAATGAGGCGTACACAAAAAAACAATATGAAGCTGCTGCTGAAAATTATAAAAAAGCCATAACAAAAAGTAAGGAGAACGAAACAGCACAATACAATCTGGGCAATGCTTTATACAAAGATGGAAAATCGGAAGAAGCTCTGGATGCTTATGATGAAGCCATTGCCGGCAGTAAATCTCCGCTTGACAAATCAGGAACTTGGTACAATATAGGAGTGGTGCTGCAGAATAAAAAGAAACTGCTGGAGTGTATTGAAGCATATAAAAATGCCCTCCGGTTGAACCCTGAAGATGAAGATACCAGGCTGAACCTGCAAAAAGCATTGCAGCAGCAGCAAAAAGAAAAGCCAAAAGAAAAAAAGGATCAAAAGAAAAATAATCAGCAGCAACAAAAACAGCAAGAGCAACAACCGAAGCCGCAGCCATCAAAAATGACAAAAAAGGAAGCCGAAGAAAAATTAAAAGCCTTGCTGCAGCAGGAAAAAAAATTGCAGGATAAATTAAGAAAAGTGGATGCTGCTTCTCCTAATAAGCCGGAGAAAGACTGGTAAAGATTTGTAAATGTTGGTTAACTTTACAACGCAATGATTAGTCAAACAGAAATAGAACAATTGGTAAAAGAAATAGCTGAGGGTTATCAGCCCGAAAAAATTTATTTATTTGGTTCGTATGCTACTGGTATTCCCAATTTTGATAGTGATATTGATTTGCTGGTTGTAAAAAATACATCTGAACGTAAACATTTAAGGCATATTGGGGTTAGAGAAAGTATTAAAACCTACCCCTTTGTAGGAATGGATATTATTGTCTATACACCAGAAGAATTAAAGGCTGTGCAAAATGATGTTGTAAACATTGCAAAAGAAGCAATAAATACCGGGAGGCTCTTGTATGAAAGATTATGAAAAATGGATTAAAAAAGCTGAAGCTGATTTATTAACAATTGAAATTCTCTTTAACAGTAATAAAGCACCGGTTGATATTTGTTGTTTTCATGCACAACAAGCTGCTGAAAAATATATTAAAGCATACCTCGTAGTAAAAAATATTATTTTTCCAAAAACCCACGATTTGGAATTGTTAGTTATGTTAGCAGCTAAATCCAATCCAGCTTTTTTAGAAATTCACAAAGTAGCTCTATTGTTGTTAAACTATGGTGTTGCACCAAGGTACCCCGATCAAATAGATGAATTAACGTTTGAAGATGCAAAAAATGCTAACGACAATGCCAATATTATTAAAGACTTTATTCTAAAACATTTCTTTGAATAAAATACTCATGCAATTGTACTGTGAATCATTAACGAATTATAAAAGACTTACCACAAGAGAAGTTAAGATTGGGAATTTATTATTGGGCAATGGGCATCCCATCAGGATACAAACCATGACTACCACTGATACAATGGATACCATGGCCACAGTGGAACAATCCATCCGTTGTATAGAAGCCGGTGCAGAGTTGGTTCGTATCACTGCTCCATCAAAAAACGAAGCAGAAAATTTACAACATATAAAAGATGAATTAAGAAGAAGGGGATATAATACACCTTTGGTTGCTGATATTCATTTTACACCCAACGCCGCAGAGATTGCTGCAAAGATTGTAGAAAAAGTAAGGGTGAATCCCGGCAATTATGTTGACAAGAAAAAATTTGAACAGATTGAATATACGGATGCAGAATATGCAGAAGAAATTGAAAGGATAAGAGAGCGGTTTACACCACTTGTTTTAATTTGTAAAGAGCATGGAACTGCCATGCGTATTGGTACCAACCATGGCAGTTTAAGCGACCGCATCATGAGCCGCTATGGCGACACGGCAATGGGTATGGTAGAAAGTGCCATGGAGTTTTTACGCATTGCCCGAAATGAAGATTATCACAACATCATACTGAGTATGAAGAGCAGTAATCCGCTGGTGATGGTGCATGCATACAGATTGCTGGTTAATCACATGATGGAAGAGTTTGGTGAATGTTATCCTTTTCATTTGGGTGTAACAGAAGCAGGCGATGGCGAAGATGGAAGAATAAAATCTGCCATTGGTATTGGTACTTTATTAGAAGATGGTATTGGTGATACAATACGGGTTTCTTTAACTGAAGATCCTGAGTTTGAAATTCCTGTTTGTAAAGACATTGTAAAAAGCCTACCCAACCTTCCGACAAATCGGGAGACTTCAAAAGACACTGCTGATTTAAGATTGTCTTACTCGCCGTTTGAATATAAAAGAAGGGAAACAAACGAAGCTTCAAACATTGGTAAAAAGCATGTACCCGTTGTGGTGGCTGATTATATGCATGCGAAAAGTATTGCTTACAGTAACTTGCCATCCATCGGTTATACTTATGATGAGGCAACAGACAAATGGAATATTGGAGATGCGGCGGCAGATTATATTTACACCGCTGGTAAAATAATTGACTTTGCATTGCCGGGTACATTGAAAGTTATTTGTGATCATAAAACATGGCTCACTGTTGCCGGTAATGAAAAATATTTTCCTTTATATCAGGGCGATGAGTTTATCAATGCAGAAAAAAAATCTTCTTCAATAAATTTTATTGCACTTGATACTGTAAAAGATCATTTATTACTGATTGAGAAAATTAAGCATGATACAATTGTTGTATTGTGCCTGTATTCTTCTGCTGTAAACAGCATGCAATCTGTAAGGAGTTTTGTAAATGGATTGATGCAGCAGGAAATAAAAACACCTGTTATTCTCGCTGTTGAAAGCAGCCACAGTTCTATTGATGAACAACTAATAGCTTTTGCCACCGGAAGCGGTGCCTTATTTTTAGATGGAATGGGTGATGGCATTTGGCTGATGAATGACCCGGCAAAACTGGTGATTCAAAAAGTATCAGGAAGAACATATTTAGAAACTAAGAGTAATGAACAGTTCATCAACAATACTTCTTTCTCCATTCTGCAGGCGGTACGTACAAGAATTTCCAAAACAGAATACATCAGTTGCCCCAGTTGTGGAAGAACCTTGTTTGACCTGCAGGAAACAACCGCAAGAATCAGGGCGGTAACCAATCATTTAAAAGGTGTGAAGATTGCTATCATGGGCTGTATTGTAAATGGTCCCGGTGAAATGGCCGATGCAGATTTTGGCTATGTGGGCAGCGGTGTTGGAAAGATTACATTATACCGGGGAAAAGAAGTGGTGAAAAGAAATATTGACAGTGCTGTTGCTGTGGATGAGCTAATTAATTTATTGAAAGAAAGTGATGCCTGGGTGGAAGTTTAATGGAACACAGAAGAAACGGATTTAACAGATGATTACCGATTAATCCGTCCTAATCAGTTTTGATCTGTGTCATCTGTGTTCTATCCAAGATTGGAATAAAAGCTTAATAAAGATATTCAGTACAAGAGTGCGACGCCACTGAAGTTTCATAGCAGTACAATCGCCTGGTTCAAAATAATTTTTTAAAAATATATGCAAACAGATTTTCTTGTAATAGGAAGCGGTATAGCAGGATTGACTTATGCTTTAAAAACAGCACAGGATTGTCCCGATAAAAAAGTGATGGTGCTGACTAAAACACAAAGTGATGAAACCAATACCAAGTATGCACAAGGCGGCATTGCAGGTGTGATGGATTTTGATAAGGATAGTTTTAATAAACATATTGAAGACACGTTGATAGCCGGTGATGGATTGTGTGACAGGCATACTGTAGAAATTGTAGTGAGGGAAGGTGTAGAGCGAATTAAAGAAATTATTGAATGGGGTGCACAGTTTGATAAAGAACCTGATGGTGATTTTAAACTGGGCAAAGAAGGCGGCCATAGTGCGTTTCGCATTTTGCATCACAAAGATATTACCGGCAAAGAAATGGAAAGGGCTTTGCTGGCTGCTATTGCAAAACAAAAAAATATAGAACTCATCAGCCATTGTTTTGTGGTGGATATTATCACACAGCATCACCTTGGTTATTTAGTTACTAAAGCTACACCTGATATTGAGTGTTATGGTGTGTATGTATTGAATCTTGCCAGCAACAAAATAGAAAAGATATTATCAAGGATCACTTTGCTTGCAACAGGTGGTAACGGGCAGGTGTACCGCACTACTACCAATCCTGCCATTGCAACTGGCGATGGTGTTGCGATGGTGTACCGGGCAAAGGGCAGGATTGAAAATATGGAGTTCATACAATTTCATCCAACAGCTTTGTATGAACCGGGTGTGAGAGGACAATCTTTTTTAATAACCGAAGCAGTAAGGGGTGATGGGGGTATTTTGCGAAATCAAAAAGGTGAAGCTTTTATGGAACGCTATGATGAAAGAAAAGATTTGGCGCCAAGGGATATCGTAGCAAGAGCAATAGACAATGAAATGAAAATAAATGGTACGGAACATGTGTATTTGGATTGCCGTCATTTCAGCAAAGAAAAATTTACAGAACACTTTCCAAATATTTATGACAAATGTATCAGCATTGGAATAGACATTACGAAAGACATGATACCGGTAGCGCCTGCGGCGCATTACAGTTGTGGCGGTATCAAAACAGATGAATGGGGCAAGACATCGATTAGAAATTTATATGCTGCCGGTGAGTGTGCCTGTACAGGCCTGCATGGAGCCAACCGCTTAGCCAGCAACAGTTTGCTGGAGGCGATGGTTTTTGCTCACCGGGCATACAAAGATGCGGTTAATCATCTTCGTAATGCCTCCGCTTTAGTAGATGGGAGCATTATTCCAGATTGGAAAGCTGATGGTACCAACGCCCCGAAAGAAATGATTTTAATTACGCAAAGTGTAAAGGAACTGAAACTGCTTATGAGTGATTATGTTGGGATTGTTAGAAATAATGACCGCCTGCACAGGGCAATGAAAAGGCTGGATCTTTTGTATGAAGAAACTGAAGCACTGTATGAAAAAACAGAAGTATCCCCCCAGTTATGTGAATTGCGGAACATGATAACGGTAGGTTACCTTATTGTAAAGTGTGCAGAGTTCCGGCATGAAAGCAGGGGCTTGCATTTTAATACCGACTATCCGGGTAAGAGTAACAAAGAACAAAATATAGTGTTGTAATCCCCTTAGTGCATTGATAAATTTAAAAAAGAACTGACCAAATGTATTATCTTATTTACGGGTTCTTATACCTGCTTTCTTTATTGCCCTTTTTTATTTTGTATTTGATAAGTGATTTTATTTATGTGCTGTTGTATTATGTGTTTGGTTATAGAAAAAAAATAGTTCAGAATAATCTTGCCATTGCATTTCCAGAAAAAGCATTTAAGGAACAAACGAGAATAGCCAAACAGTTTTACAAAAACCTGGTGGATACATTTATTGAAATGATCAAGATGGTGAGCATAAGTAAACATGAATTTGAAAAAAGATGCACCATCGATCTTGAACCAATAAATGCCCTTGTATTAAAAGGAAAAAACATCCAACTGCAGAGTGGACATCAGATGAATTGGGAATACGCCAACTGGATAATGGGAAACAATTCTCCGATACCATTTATTGGTATTTATAAGGTAATTGGGAATGGGGCAATTAATAAATTATTTTTTAAGATCAGGGCAAAGTACAATACCATATTAGTATCCACTACAGATTTTAGAACAAAGAAAGACGAAATATTAAAAGGGCAATATGCGATAGCACTGGCAGCAGATCAGAATGGAAATCCGGATCAATGTTTTTGGCTTAATTTTTTTGGAAAGCCTGTTCCTTTTGTAACAGGGCCGGCCAAAGGAGCAATCAAAAAAAATAATGCAGTAATTTTTATAAATTTTGTAAAAATAAAAAGAGGTTATTATCATTTTGCTACCCAGGTGATGGTGGAAAATGCCAATGAGTACAGCCCGGAACAATTAACCCTTCAATACAGGGATTTACTGGAAAAGACCATTCGGGAAACACCAGATAATTATTTGTGGACTCACCGCAGGTGGAGGCATGAATATAAAAATAGATACAGCCATTTATGGATTGATACAACAAATCCTAATTGAGTACGCTGATATCTTTTTCAGTCTTTATCTTTTTTTCTTCTTTAATTTTTTCCCAGCCGCCTGTGATGTTTCGTAAATTATGGATGCCCTGTTTTTTTAGCAGGGAAGCAGCAATAACACTTCTGTATCCGCCACCACAATACACATACAAATTTTGATTTTCTTCAAAAATCGCCAGCAACGCCACATCTGCCATATCGCTTAGTGGCATGTTGATAGCATCTTTTACATGACCTTCTGCAAATTCTGTTTCTCTTCTTACATCTACTGTCTGTAAATTTTTATCATGTGGAATGTCCATCGCAAATTCATCAGGCTCTATATTAATGATCATATCTATTTTCTCGCCAGCATTAGCCCATGCTTCAAAACCTCCCTGCAGGTAGCCTTCTATATTGGAAAACCCAACCCTTGCAAGCCGCACTATTGTTTCTTCTTCCTGTCCCGGTTCTGTTATTAATAACAGTGGCTTATCAAATGATAAAATGCTGCCAGCCCATTCTGCAAAGCGGCCTTCCAACCCTATAAAAATACTTCCTGGAACAAATCCTTCAATGAAAACAACTGCATTACGGGTATCTAAAACGGTGATATCGTTACTTAATTTACTTTTAAAAATGGCAACAGAAAGTGGTGTTAAAGCCCTTGTTTTTATTTTATCCAGGCTCTCATAACCTTCTTTATTTATCAGTGCATTAATGGAAAAATATTTTGGAGCATCAGTCAGGCCATCTGTAATTGCTTTTATAAAAGCTTCTTTTGTTTGTGGCTGTAAAGCATAATTATTTTTCTTTTCTTCACCAATGGTGCTGAAGGAATCAGGGCCTAAATTTTTACCACAACTGCTGCCTGCACCATGTGCCGGATAAACCAATATATCATCCGCCAAAGGCAAAATTTTATTTTGTATTGTCTCATACATAATACCGGCCAGCTCTTCTTTACTCATGTCTCCACTGCTCAGGTCAGGACGGCCTACATCACCAACAAATAAAGTATCACCAGTAAAAATTGCATGATCTTTTCCCTGCTCGTCTTTTAGTAAATAGCAGCTGCTCTCTATCGTATGCCCAGGTGTATGCAACACCTGTAAAGAAATATTTCCCAATTTAAATATCTCGCCATCTTTAGCAATGTGAACAGGAAATTTCGTTTCTGTTTCAGGTCCATATACAATTGGGGCGCCGGTTTTTTTACCAAGGTCTAAATGGCCGCTTACAAAGTCTGCATGAAAATGTGTTTCAAAAATATATTTGATTACTGTATTTCTTTCAGCTGCCAATTGCAGGTACACATCTGTATCCCTTAGTGGATCAATAACTGCAGCTTCTCTATTACTTTCAATATAGTAAGCGGCTTCACTAATGCAGCCGGTATATAATTGTTGTATAAACATATCAATATCTTTTATTAATTCCTTTTAAAAATACAGGCAAATATAAAAATAAAAAAGCGGATGAATGACCACCCGCTTTCCTTGAAAACATTTTGTGAACCTATGCCACAAGTTCATTTACAATGCGGCTGATTTCCTCAATCCTTTTATGATTAATAAGATAAAAAATAAACTTCCCCTCTCGTTCGGTTGTTACAATTCCAGCCTTTCGGAGTATTGCTAAATGCTGAGAAGCTACAGACTGTTCAAGCCTGAGACGAACATAAATTTCTGTTACTGTGATTTTCTTTTCTTCTTCAATCAACTTTAAAAGTTGCTGACGCAGTTTGTGATTTAAGGCTCTTAAAATAAGTGCTGCCTTTTTCACATTGTAGTAGTCAATTTTTAATGTACTCATGTGTTTAGTTTTTTTTTAAAGACAATATTATCCCTGGCGGGTAAGGGGTTTGTCTTTATCATAGTTATTAAATTTTTTTAAACCGTTCCGAAGAACAAGGTAAAGATACAATGTAAATCAGATAGTTAAATAATAGAATTTTATGGATGGTAACTAATAAGAATAATAAACTCAATCTTTGGGGATATTTTAACCTAAATAAAACTCTTTTATATATAGTGGTTCTGAATAAAATAAGTCTGCAAAATCTTGTTTCAGCATTTTTTGAAATGATAATTTACTCATAGCCAAACCATTATCAGCTGTGCTTAAAAAAAGGGCATTTTTATGTGAGCAAAGCTGCTGCCATTTGGCGGCACCATTACCAAAAAATGCCACCTGGCCATTTAACAACTCTTTAACCCACGAACCTTCATCCAATATTACTGTGGATGGAGATGAAATCATATTTAAGCTGCTATTATAAGTGGCTGTGAATACTTCCATTCTACGGGCATCTATCATTGGGTAAAACAAAATGTTTTCAATATCATTTTGCTCAAGCTGGCTTATGGCCGCAACAGTCAAAATTTCTAATGAGCCAACTGTTATCAATGGTTTGTTTAATGCAAAGCATAATCCTTTTGCACTGGCCATTCCCACCCGAAGACCTGTGTATGAGCCAGGGCCATAAGCTACTGCAATGGCTGCTAAATCATTTAAAGTAATGGCTGCCTTTTTTATCAATGATTGAATGGCCGGTTGTAAAAAAGCAGCATGGTCTTTTTGTTCTGTATTTTTTTCTTCCAGTACAATCAATCCATTTTCAGCAATATTAATTAGTGCAGTATTTGTTGAAATATCAATATTTAAAATCAGGCTCATGCGTTGGCTTCAGTTTGTAATAATGGTGCAGGTAAATATCTCTTATCGTTTTTACTTAATACCAGCAGCAATTCATAAATATTTTTTACCCCAATAATACGAGACCATTCAAAGGGACCCCAAGGATAATTAGTACCAAGTTTCATGGCAGTATCAATTTCTTCTTTTGAACTTACTTCTTGCCCTAAAGCAAAATATGCTTCGTTGATGATCATTGTAATAACCCTGGCAGCAATAAGGCCAGGTTCATCTGCAACTTCAATATATTGTTTGTTTAGTGCAGTTAAAATTTGTGTTGTCTCATCAGTTATGGCTCCGGCAACTTCCCAAATATTTCTTGATAAAAAACTATTCCATCCGTTGATTCGTACTACATTGCTTTCTGTTTGTAATTCTTTCAAAGTTGCCGCTACTGAATTTAATATTACAGGTTGCCGGATATTTTGCAGTTGTTGTTTACTTACTTTCTGCAAAATAATATAGCCATCAGCAGCAACTATTTCCTGCTGCAATGATGTTATTCTTACCCAGTTTATTTTCGTAGCATCCAGGTTCAGTTCCTCCCATTGTTCTTCACTTGCCAGTACTGCAATCGTCATCTGATAATTTTTTACAAAAATAGGTGGTTGATAAAAGATATATTTGCAGTTCGTTAAAAAAACAGCAATGAGCAAGCAAATCATCACTACTAATAATGCCCCGGCACCCATCGGCCCTTATAACCAGGCAATAAAAACCGGTAACCTGTTATTCATATCCGGACAGGTAGCCCTAAAACCAGGCACTGGAGAAATGGCTGCTGCCGATATCATTGAAGAAACTCACCAGGTGTTGCAAAACTTAAAATCTATTTTACAGGAAGCTGGTATGGATTTCAGCAATGTAGTTAAGACCACTATTTTTTTAAGTGACATGAATTTGTTTGGCCAGGTAAATGAAATTTATGCCAAGTATTTTGAAGGTGATTTTCCTGCCAGGGAAACCGTGGCTGTAAAAGGGTTGCCTAAAAATGCCAATGTAGAAATTAGCATGATTGCCGCTGGATAGTTATTGCAACTCAGGTAAATTGTTGCGTACATTATATTTGCTGCCTTTCGCCATTGCGGAAAAGATAACTGGCCATAGCTGTTTCGGCGATTTTTTTAATCTACTGTTCCTCTTATAGTCAAATAAAAATCTCTTGCTTTTATCAGTATAGATTTTTGTACAGTTGCTTTTGTTTACTACTTAGAGAATTATTTCATATCGATGTATTCTTCGTCTTTTTCAATTTTTTTATCAATTTCTAATGCCTGTGCAACTGCAGTAAAACAAGTTTTAATAAAGATAAAAAGCATTTAATTTTACTATGGAGATACTACTAATATTCAATTTGTAAAAATGAGTCATAGCAACGGGTTAATAATAATTACTGATAAGGTACCTGATTTTTTGATTGGAGAATTACAGCAAAAAAATTACGGGGTAAGGTATTTGCCTCAACTCACCTACACTGAAATGAATGAGTTGATTGCAGAAGCAGTGGGTTTAATTTTGACAACCAAAATAAAGATTGATAAAGCACTTTTAGATAAAGCCACCAACCTGAAATGGATAGGCCGGCTTGGCAGCGGAATGGAACATATTGATGTGCCTTATGCCGAAAGTAAAGGAATAAAATGTGTGAGCAGTCCGGAAGGAAACCGCAATGCAGTGGCCGAACATGTACTTGGGCTTGCATTAAATTTAATGAATAATATCAGCCGGGGATTTAATGAAATTAAAGAAGGTAAATGGATACGGGATGCAAATCGTGGGGTGGAGTTAACTGGCAAAACGGTTGGTATCATTGGCTTTGGTAACACCGGCAGTGCCTTTGCAAAATTGTTGTCTTCCTTTGATGTAACGGTATTGGCTTATGATAAATATAAATTTGATTTTGCAAAGGATTACATCAGGGAAGCAAGCCTGGAACAGATATGCCGCTATGCCGACCTGATCAGTTTTCATGTGCCGTTAACCGAGGAAACAAAGTATATGGCGGATGAACAATTTTTTAATTCACTTGCTCAGCAGCCATTTTTTATAAATGCCTGCAGGGGTGGTGTTACAGATACAGCGGCATTGATTAATGCATTACAGAATAAAAAAATTGCCGGTGCAGTACTGGATGTACTGGAAAATGAAAACCTGTCAACGCTTACAGAAACCCAGCAAAGCCAGTTGGACTTTCTTACCCGGCAACCCAATGTTATCCTTACGCCGCATATTGCCGGCTACAGCAAGGAGGCGTTTATAAAAATGAGCAGGATAGTTTTGGATAAATTGGGCATTTAAAAATTTGATTATATTTGCAATAGATACAACGCCTTGGGCAATCCCGGGGCGTTGTATTTTTTTTCTGTTTACAATAAAATGAATGTTATGAGTGAAACAAACTATGTGAAAAAAGAGACCTACGAAAAAATGAGGGAAGAGCTATACCAATTAAAAAGTGTGGAACGTCCTGCTGCAAGCCGTGCCATTGCGGAAGCCCGTGAAAAAGGTGACCTGAAAGAGAATGCAGAATATGAAGCGGCAAAAGAAGCCCAGGGATTGCTGGAAGCAAAAATAAAACAGCTGGAAGGCATCATTGCCACCGCCAGAATTTTGGATGAAACCAATATTGATATCAGCAAAGTATCCATCCTTACTAAAGTAACAGTTACCAACCTGGGTACAAAAAAACAGGTGACCTACCAGATTGTTTCTGAAAAAGAAGCCGATCTTAAACTGGGGAAAATTTCTGTAACCTCACCCATTGGTAAAGGCTTGCTTGGAAAAGTAATTGGCGATGTAACCGAAGTGCAGGTACCGGCGGGGATGCTTAAATTTAAAGTGGAAAATATTTCTTTGTAGAAAAATATTTAAATAATTCTTTACCCATCCACCAAAGAGTGGATGGGTTTTTTGTTTGTATTTTTATATCAAAAATAACCATGACTGTCTTCTCAAAAATAATCGCAGGGCAAATACCATCTTATAAAATTACTGAGAATGAAAACTTCTTTGCTTTCTTAGATATTTTCCCTTTGGTAAAAGGGCATGTGCTTATAGTACCTAAAGTGGAGACAGATAAATTTTTTGATTTGGCAGATAATTATTTAGCAGCAATGCTGCTGTTTGCAAAACCCATCGCCCATGCAATAGAAAAAGGATTTAACTGCAACCGTTGCGGCATCAGCGTTGTAGGGCTTGAAGTGCCTCATGCACACCTGCACCTGTTACCCATCAACTCTGCTGACGATTTGAATTTTACCAATCCAAAATTGAAATTATCTCCCGATGAATTGAAAGCAGTGCAGGAAAAAATTATAAGGCTTTTATAATTTTCAGAACACCGTAAAATTATTATTTCACAGGTGGCCGCAGATCATCAACACCAATACTATTGATGTCATCATCAACAGTATCCGGCTTCTGCTCCAAGGTATATTTGATAATTAAGTATCCGCCAAACGCACAAAAAAGTGCAATCAATGATATTTGGAAAAAAGCTGGTTTATCAATTTTAGTTACATCGTTTTGACCAAACATCAGCAATCCCAGCGCACAACCAACAAATTCTGCCGCAAGCCAGGCCAGTACCGTGTATAATTTCCAATTGTTTGGCTTTAACCCTTTTCGCAAAGCCAGTTGTCCGTTGCTTTTACAAAAAAATACCAGCGCAATGATTTCTATTATGAACATACTAATTTTTTAAAACTACCGTAAATCAGTAGCCCAATTATTTCTCAAAAAATAATTTCTATTACACCAGGTCAATATCAAAATTCACCAACTGAACAAATTCGCCAATCCTGTCATCAATATCTTTTCTTGTAATTTCTTTCAGCCTGATGGGGCCAAATTTTTCTACACAGAAACTTGCCAACGCACTGCCGACAATGATAGCCGTTTTCATATTCTCAAAACTGATGTCTTTGGTTTTGGCTAAGTAACCAATAAAGCCACCTGCAAAAGTATCACCAGCACCAGTTGGGTCAAACACTTCTTCCAATGGTAAGGCTGGTGCAAAGAACACATGATTGCCATGAAATAATAAAGCACCATGTTCCCCTTTTTTTATCACTAAAAATTTAGGGCCCATTGTTAAAATTTTTCTTGCGGCTTTCACTAAAGAAAATTCACCGCTCAGTTGTCTTGCTTCGCTGTCGTTCACCATCAACACATCCACTTCTTTCATCACTGCTTTCAAATCATCTAATGCAATATCCATCCAGAAATTCATGGTGTCAAGTACAATCAGTTTCGGTCTTGTCTTTAATTGTCTGATAACGCTTAACTGTACAGCGGGAGCCAAATTACCAAGCATTAAAAATTCTGCACCCTGATAACTGTCTGGTACTACAGGTTTGAAAGTTGCCAATACATTCAAATCAGTCACCAGTGTATCACGGCTGTTCATGTCCAAATGATATTTGCCACTCCAGAAAAATGATTTTTGGTCTGGAACAATTTCCACTGCATCTAACTGCACACCACGTTTTTTCATTTCATCCATTTCGGATTGTTCAAAATCGTTTCCTACCACAGATACTAATTGCACTGGTTGTGTAAAATAGCTGGCAGCATAAGCAATGTAAGTGTTGGCACCGCCAACGATCTTGTCAACTTTTCCAAATGGA
Source organism: Chitinophagaceae bacterium (assembly GCA_031368105.1). Lineage (GTDB taxonomy): Bacteria > Bacteroidota > Bacteroidia > Chitinophagales > Chitinophagaceae > Ferruginibacter. Next base: position 15,940 of record JANLQY010000147.1, on the reverse strand, counting down.
GTTTCAATTGCATCAAAGGCCATAGAGCCAACAGATATTAAAGACATGGTGTTTTTTTTAGTGATAATTTTTTAGCGATGCAAAAGTAATGGATTGAACGGGCTTTTAGGGAAGTAAGGACTATTTTTGTTTTCACGCCAAGAAGCAAAGATGGTAAAGAAGCAAAATTTTTCTTTGTTTCTTGTTTTCTCCTTTGCGTTTTTGAGTGAAATTCTTCTATGCTGTTACAAATTCATCCTGATAATCCCCAGCCACGGCTCATTAAGCAGGTGGTGGAATGCCTGAAAGATGGTGGCGTAGTGATTTATCCAACAGACACCATTTATGGTATTGGCTGTGATATTTCCCAGCACAAAGCCATTGAACGAATCTGTAAAATAAAAAATGTTGATCCGCAAAAAGCACAACTCAGTTTTATCTGCCAAGACCTGAGCCACCTCAGTGATTACACTAAAAGTATTGATACCCCTTTGTACAGAATGCTGAAAAATTATTTACCGGGGCCTTATACTTTTATTTTACCTGCCAGTAAACAAGTGCCTAAAATTCTGCAGAGCAAAAAAAGTACTATCGGCCTCCGTGTTCCTGGTAATATTATTTGTCAAAATATTTTGGGCGAATTGGGTAATCCTATTCTAAGTGCATCATTGCCGGGGGATATGGTGGAAGAATACACCGACCCGGAAATCATTTTTGAAAAATTTGAAAACCTGGTTGACCTGGTAATTGACGGGGGAAGCGGAGGGATGATTCCTTCTACTGTTGTTGATTGTACTACTGATGAATGGACGGTGATAAGAGAAGGATTGGGAGAGTGGGAAAGTTGAAATGCAAAGAATAATTAAGCAAGATAAAAAACATCATCAACCCGTAACCAACTAACCCGTAACTATTCAATTAAAAATAAATACACTTCTTTTGGGCCATGCACACCCGTTACTAATGTTTTTTCAATATCAGCAGTGCGGCTGGGGCCACTTGCAAAGGTGATTAAGGAAGGGATATTGCCGACATATTTTTCTTTGATATTTTGTAAGGCATCTTTTACATCGTACAACAACTGGTTGGTATAAGCAATACAAATATGAACAGGGGCATACACACTTACGGTACGGCCGCTTTGTTCTGCCGCACTCATTACAATGCTGCCAGTTCGGGCAACTAAATATTCACAACCGGTGATGGAGGCATCACAAGTTTCGAGGCTGATGGTATTGCTGAAAGCCTCACTCCATTTACTGTCGTTACAAAAAATTTTTGTCCACTGCTTGGCAGCTATTAATTGTTGCAATTGTGCCTGCATATCCTGTTCATCTAAACAAAAAGCAAACTTGCCCTGCAGGCCGGTAAATGTTTGTGCAAAAATCACTTCCAGCTCTTCTGCCTGTGGTTGGTAAATAGCAGTACTGCCTTCACTTAATGGAAAAGGCAAAGGCACTGGGTTACTCAGTGCCTTCCTTATTCTTTTTAATATATTTTCTTTGGCGGTTGTTGCGCTCATTACTTTATTAAGTTAATGGAACAATGGTAACTGCATCAACAGGTGGAGGTATCGGAGAAGTTCCGTTGACCGGCTCTGCCGGCTCATCCTGCACATCCAGTGTTTTCTTTTCTTCATATGGCCTTTTGCCAATCAACGCTTCCACATCACTCTTAAACAGTACTTCTTTTTTCAGTAATTCTTTTGCCAATTTTTCTACTTCACCTTTCTTTTCCGTCAGCAATTCTTTGGTTCTTACATACGCCATTTCAATAAGTTTACGCACTTCCTGATCAATCATTTTACCAGTCTCTTCACTGTAAGGTTTTGTAAAAGTATTCTCCTGGTTCGGATCGTAATAACTGATATTTCCTATCTTATCATTCATACCATACACAGTAATCATGCTGTAGGCAATCCTGGTAATTTGCTGCAAATCATTGCTGGCACCAGTACTAATTTTTCCAAAGAAAATATCTTCACTTGCCCTGCCGCCAAGCGTCATACAAATCTGATCCATCAATTGATCGGTATTGTACAGATACTGTTCTTTTGGTGTGTACTGGGCATATCCCAATGCTGCTGTACCTCTTGGCACCACAGTTACTTTCAATAACGGATATGCATGCTCCAGGAACCATCCGCAAATGGCGTGGCCTGCTTCATGGTAAGCGATGATCTCTTTTTCTTCCGGAGAAATGATTTTATTTTTCTTTTCCAATCCTCCAATCACCCTGTCAATAGCATCCTGAAAATCGGCCATGTCCACCGCATCTTTTCCTTTTCTTGCTGCTATCAAAGCTGCTTCATTACATACGTTGGCAATGTCTGCTCCGGCAAAGCCCGGGGTTTGTTCTGCCAGTTTATGAATATCCAGTTTACTGGAAATTTTTATTGGTTCAAGGTGTACTTTAAAAATTGCTTCTCTTCCCACCAAATCTGGTTTGTCGATAGAGATCTGCCTGTCGAACCTTCCGGGACGAAGCAATGCAGAGTCTAATACATCCGGCCTGTTGGTAGCGGCTAAAATGATAATGCCCAAATCGGTACCAAAGCCATCCATTTCCACCAGCAATTGGTTCAAAGTATTTTCCCTTTCATCATTGCTCATCATTACATTCTTACCTCTTGCCCTTCCTATTGCATCTATCTCATCTATAAAAATAATACAGGGAGCTTTTTCTCTTGCCTGCTTAAATAAATCTCTAACACGGCTGGCACCTACTCCTACAAACATCTCCACAAAGTCACTACCACTAAGGCTGAAAAAAGGAACCTGAGCTTCACCTGCCACGGCTTTTGCCAATAATGTTTTACCGGTACCGGGAGGGCCTATCAGCAAAGCACCTTTAGGTATCTTACCACCCAGTGCAGTATATTTTTTGGGATTTTTTAAGAAGTCAACAATCTCCATCACTTCTACTTTTGCTTCATCAAGACCGGCTACATCACCAAAGTTGATATTTACCCTGGAGGCTTTATCAAACAGGGTTGCTTTTGATTTACCAATATTGAATATGCCACCAGGGCCGCCAGAACCACCGCCTGGTCCGCCTACCTTACGCATCATCATTACAAAGAGTAAGCCTATCAGCAGTATGGGTAGAAGTGTTGTTATTATTTGGCCAAATAATTCACCCTCTTCATCGGGCTTATCCGGTACAGGAATTACAGCAGGGTTTGCTTTATAAAAATCACTCATCTGGCTGGCAAATGTTTTGTCTTCTATGATAGAAAAAAACAATTGAGGCTGATCTGCAGGTACTTTTTTCGCATTGTCGTATTGCAGTTTGTCGAGTGCTTTTTCATAAAAGGCCGCATTTTTTTCCAATGCATTTTTTACCAAAAATACCCTTACAATTTTCTTATTGCGGATGGTTTTAATTTTTTCAACATCCCCGGTCTTTACCATTTCCTGGAATTTGATCTGGTCTGTTTCTACGCCTGCGCTAATACCTGTTCTTATAAAATTATAGCCAATCAATGCTGCAAAGGCAATTCCATAAATCCAGTAAATATTAAACCGGGGTTTCTTTTTGGGCTGGTTATCATCACCAGTGGGAGGTATATTATTAGGATTTGGTTTCCTGTTCGTCTCCGTTGTCTTATCTTCTGCCATAAAATACTTTCTTACAAATTTATTTTTTGATTTCTTGTTATTAGTGTAATCGTATTCTTTTAACTAATCATTGTGTTCGGTCACAGGAGCATCGCTCCACATTTCTTCCAGCTGGTAAAATTTTCTTGGTTCCGGCAGCATGATATGCACTACAACATTTACAAAATCTATCAATATCCATTGCTGTGCCTGCCTGCCCTCATGCTTAAACGCAGCTTCGAGGCATTTTGTTTTCACTTCTACTTCTACAAAATCGGCAATGGCTTTAAGCTGGGTGTTATTGGTTGCTTCGCAGATGATAAAGAAATCGGATACAGCTTCAGGGATTTTTCTCAAATCAAGGCTGATGATATTTCCGCCTTTTTTATCCTGGATGGCTTTAATAATAACTTTAAAAATTTTGCTGTTCCTGGTGAGCCTGGTAATGGTATTCTTTTTCCGGCTGGCTAATACTGTAAGGTTATTCAATTTTATTCTTTTTGTATTTTGGTATTTTGATGGACGAACCATTCTTTAAAAAATGACTACCTTCTTTCCTTTTTTATCAGTTGCAGAATGTAGCTTGCAATTGCGTTCAAAAATACAATTTCTTTATCAATCGCTGCACTATTATGTCCTTTGCTGATACTTCATTTATATTATTAGACAGCGTGGATAGTACCAACAACTATGCCATGGCAAAAGCCCATGCAGGATTGGCGAAGCATGGCGACGCCTTCTTTTCATTTAACCAAACCGGCGGAAAAGGCCAGCGGGAAAAAAATTGGCATACAGGTAACGGACAAAACATAGCAATTAGTATTGTAACAGCGCCAACATTACTTACAATTGATGAACAGTTTAAATTATCCGCCGCTGTAGCCCTGGGGTGTTTTGATTTTTTCAGCACTTATGCAGGAGAAGAAGAAACAAAAATAAAATGGCCCAATGATATTTACTGGCGTGACAGAAAGGCAGGGGGAGTGTTGATTGAAAATATTATTGGTCGTTCAGCAACCGGCAGTAATTGGAAATTTGCTGTATTGGGTATCGGGATAAATGTAAATGATACGTCATTTGAAAATGGTTTGCAAAATGCCGTTTCACTGAAGCAGATAACGGGTAAACAGTTTGATGTAGTTGCATTGGCAAAAGAACTGCGGCAGCTGGTGTTGAAAAGGATTGCCGCAATTACCCTGGTACCATTTCAAGAAATATTAGCGCAATACAATGCTCATCTTTTTAAAGCAAATGAAACGGTGCAATTGAAAAGAGGGAATATTGTTTTTAATACAACGATTAAAAATGTTACTGAAAAAGGACAATTATTTACCGTGGACAGAATTGATAATCTGTTTGATTTTGGAGAAGTGGAATGGCTGCTATAAATTTTCTGCCTGTCTTGCTTCTGCTTCGTACTTGTTATTGTAATAGCCTTTCCGCAGGCTCTCCCACAAATATTTTACTGTAAAAAATACAAAGCCATGCTGCTTAAACTGGCGGATATGGCAAAGCTCATGCTTTATCCATTTTTCATTTTGCAAAAATTCTTCCCTGTTGGTATTGTATAAATGAATAGTGCGGCCCAGCACCATGGCAACAGCATTGGTGTCTAATTTTTTGGCGGCTATTTTAGCCAGCCAAGAATTTTCTTTTATGGTAAAATTTTCATTTGCCAATTTCCTTCCATGCTTTTAAAATTTCTTCGGTGTGTTGTTTGCTTTTAGGCTTCAAAAATATTTTACGGATCACTCCTTTTTCATCAATTAAAAAAGTAGTGCGTAACAATCCCATGTATTTGTTGCCAAACATTTGCTTGGGTCCCCACACGCCGTACTTATCAATGATGATATGTTTTGGATCGGCTAATAAAGTAAACGGCAGACTGAATTTGGTTTCAAATTTTTTATGCTTCGCCACTTCATCCGGGCTTACACCCAGTACCACCATGCCTTCATGCTTTAGTAAAGAAAAGTTATCTCTCAGGTTGCAGGCCTGTTCGGTACAGGTAGGTGTGTTATCTTCCGGATAAAAATACAGCACCACTTTTTGTCCCTTAAACTGTGCCAGTGAAACCTTATCGCCATTTTGATCAACACTGCTAAACGCAGGAGCTTTAGTGCCTTCGGTTAAATGTATCATAGTTGTTGCCCCCATCCCCTAAAGGGGTATTTAGATTATTAAAATTGTTATTGCTTTTTTTTGATTAAAAGTTGGCTTTAAAATACTGCTGCCTTACACCCCTTTAGGGGATGGGGGCGATTTTTTTATTTTGTAAATCTATAAACCCTCCCCACCCTATTCCCTGCACAATCTTCCACACTAATTTTCAATTCATGTTCGCCTGCCGGGCAATGCTCATCAAATTTGTAAATAAATGTTTTGCCTTTATCATTACTAAAACGCAGCCACCTGCCATCCAGCTCTGCCCGAAAATTTCTTAGTTCTTCTGTTTCATCCCTGATAACAAAAACAATCCTGTTTAGTTTAGCTGCATTCATGCCATCTTTAAAACCAACTGCTGCAATGGTGGGAGCTATGACGTCTTCATAAAGTTCCACATTGCCCAGCGCTTTAAAACTGCTTTTGTACCAGTCTCCTTCTTTCACTGCTTTGGCATAATCGTTCTTGCTGCCCCACCAGCGGTGCATTACCATTCTTTCAGGATTGGCAGCGTTGCTGTTTTTTATTTTGATGTTGTAAAAAGTATGTACTGGGATATCACCGCTTTGCAATTGAAAAGCAATGGCATAAGGATGTAAACCGCTTATTGACCTTACACCAAAATCCAGGGAATCGTACAATTCATTTTCTGATAAATAAAAATTGATGTTATTGTTTTCAAATACATTGAGGTAGCCCGGCCCAAAAATATTTTGTGCAGCAGCAACAACTGGTGCTGCAGTAGCTGTTGATTTTACATTGAATTCCACCACAGTAACATTTCCTTCCGTATCTTTTACATCAATTTTTATTTTGTGTGTTTCATTGCCGCTGATGTCAATCACACCATCACCACTCACTTCTTTGTATATGCCTTTTTGATAGCCGGGCAGCCTGCTCAGGTGCTGCACAAAAGGCCCGCCGCTGTTGCGTAATTTATAATCAATGTGGGCATTCAGGTAACGGGTCTCATCATAACTGATGCTATCCATCTGAAAGCCAATAACCGCTTTACTATCGTCATACAAGTCTGCTTCATAAATACCATTTGGATTGGCAGAACCGGTGTAGCGGTCGTAAGCAGTGATGGCAAAACTCACTTTAGTTGTAGCCAATGAAATAGTGCCGGGCACAGTTTGATAAATGCCATTTATTTTTTTTATTGGAAAAAAACGGGGGCTTTGTTCGTAAGTACTTTTTGTTCTGTCATACACAGCAAGCCTTAATACCGAAGGGGCAATATTATCCGGTAATGGAAATCCAAAAAGTAACGGGTTCAATACTTTTTCTGTTTTGGTATCTCTTATTTCAAAATGTAAATGCGGTCCCTGTGAGCCACCGGTATTGCCACTGTAGGCGATGAACTGCCCTTTCTTTACAGGCAATAAATCAGCAGGCACATCAATAAAAATTTTCCAGCTTTCTAATTTGTATTGTTGTGCTGTAACATATTTTTCCAGCTCCGAATAAAAATCATTCAGGTGTGCATACAGGGTAGTAAGGCCATTGGGATGATTGATATAAATACATCTTCCAAAACCCGAAGGCTCAATTTTTATTTTAGCAATGTAGCCATCTGCTGCTGCCATTACAGGCAGGTTTTCCCGTTGGTCTGTTTTGCAATCCAGTCCCATGTGATAGTGATTGGGCCTTAGTTCGCCGAAGTTGGCAGCCAGTGCTTTTTTTGCCTGCACCGGCCAGGTAAAATATCCCTGCGGATAATTTTTTGGTGGAAAGATTTGTGCGGAAACAGAATTAAAAAAGAGTGGTAGATTGAGTAATAATAATAACCTGCCGGAAAAAAGAATCATTATGTTTGTGGTGATGTGTAAAATATTGTAACTATTATTATTGTATAAAATTAACCAGATTTAATCAAATAGTTTCAAGGATAAATAAACACTTATGCAAAAGATATTTTTAACCATTCAATTATTATTTTTTCTTTCAATTGCTGTTGCGCAAAAAACAGTTTGTGAGGTTGTGGCCGATTCACTGAAAGGAAGTTATGAAGGTGATTGTAAAAAAGGTAAAGCAGATGGAGAGGGAAAAGCTACAGGAACTGACAGTTATGAAGGTAGTTTTAAAAATGGCCTGCCAGACGGGAAGGGTATGTATGTGTGGAGAAACGGAGATGTGTTTACCGGCAATTTTAAAAAAGGCCTGAAAGATGGAAAGGGTACTTTGATGGCAAAGAGCGAAGACCGTATTATAACCGGTTACTGGAAAAAAGATGTATATAAAGGGGAATATGAAAAGCCATATGAGCTGCATAATGTAAGCAGTACTGTTAGCCATCAGGACGTAAATAAGATAGAGGCCGGCGGTGCTTCTGTTACAGTATCGATGGAAAGCGGTATCATGGCTACAGCCGATATTACACATTTTGAATTGGCTGGCGGTAATTATCAAAGAGACAATAAAAGGGAAATGGGTAAAACAAAAGTGATAGAGTTCCAGGAAGTACGGTTTCCATTCAGAGTGCGTTTTAATATTAATGGCGGCCCTTTTGACATAGAAATTTTTGAGCCCGGCACCTGGCAAGTAAATATTATTTTATAAAACTTTCAACTTAACTATCCCTGTATTTTTCCGAAAGTCTTTTGGGTGCTGTATTACAGCAGGAATTTTTTAATGCATCAGTGAGCATACTCTTTCTCACAGTTTTTAAATCAATCATTGTCCAGCCCTGCAATCCCCATTTGCCGGGAACAGGATAAATCACTGTTTTATCAAAAGAACAAAATACCGACTGGTCAACAGCATTTAATTTTACCACTGCTTTTTTATTTTTCTCATCCAGTGTGGCAAATATTTTTTTGTTTATCCTGAAAGATGTTTTCTCAAAGTGGGGTTGTTCTTCCACTTCTTCAAAAGAAAGTACCAGTCGGCGAAATGTTTCTGTACTAACCATTTTTATATTTTTAAAAGGCTTAGTTTTTGTAAAAAGAAAATTAGGAGGCATCTAAATATAAGCAACCTTGTTCAATCACCGGGGATGGACTAACTTTAAATTACGATGAAAAGAATAAAAAACGGGTGGGAGATTTTAAAGCAAACCTGTATTGACTTTGTTGATTATGGCGTACCCCGGATGAGTGCTGCACTATCCTACTATACCTTGTTTTCTTTAGCGCCCATTTTACTAATCGTTATTACAATATGTGATGTTTTTTATGGCAGGGCTGCCATTGAAGGAACTTTGTTTGGGCAGATACAAAGTTTTGTAGGCACACCTGCGGCAAGGCAGATACAGGATATTATCAGCAATGCAGCCAATTCACATCTTACCACTTTTGCTTCTATTGTCAGTATGACGATATTAATTTTTTCAGCTACGGCCGTATTTACCGAAATACAGGGATCTATTAATTTTATCTGGCAATTGAGGGCAAAGCCACGAAAAAGCTGGCTGAAATTTTTGCTCAACAGGGTGCTCAGCCTGTCGATGGTAATGGGCTTGGGTTTTATTTTGCTGGTTTCACTTGCATTGAATGCCATCCTTGAAATATTGCTGCACCGGTTGCTTGCAGTACTTCCAGAGGGCTCTGTGTGGATTACTTATGCAGTAAATATGGGCATTACTTTTATTGTCATCTCTTTTTTATTTGGTATCATTTTCAAATTTTTACCCGATGCAAAAATTCAATGGAAAGATGTAAGAACAGGCGCTTTCACCACTGCTATTTTATTTATGCTGGGCAAATTTGCCATCGGTTATTACCTTGGTAAAAGTAATCCGGGCAGCACTTACGGCACAGCAGGTTCGGTGGTGATAATTTTATTGTGGGTTTATTTCTCTGCAATGATTTTATATTTTGGAGCCTGTTTTACAAAGGTGAATGCACAGTTTAATGGCCGCCAGATATTCCCCGATCAGTATGCGGTATTTGTGCAGCAGATTGAAGTGCAAAACCATGATTCTTTGCAGGCGCAACATGAAAAAAAGGTATTGGAAAAAAAGTTGATTTAGCAAAAGCAAAATTTTTGTTTGACAGCAAGTGCGAAGCTTAAAAAAAACAGCAGGTAGAAAAATGTGGCATCAATGATATTTAAGAAAAAATTATTTTCAAAGCCCACCCTGTTTTATATAATAAAAACCAGTAATCTTCGTTTAAAATATCCTAATTGGTTAACTTCATATTTTTAAAATAAAGATTATATCATGACTCTAACGGAAACAAAAGTGGAAACAGCAGAACACATACGGTCAAAGATGGTGCCCTGCAATATCTGCAATTCAGATGACTATGATGTGTTGTTCCCGGCGGGAAAAGCCCAGGTACACCGGATTGTAAAATGCAAAAACTGCGGTCTCATTTATTCCAACCCACAAACAGATAATGTAGGTGCAGTTGAAAAAAATTATTTAGAATTTACCAATGGCACCAGCGATGCCGCTTTTGAAGAAGCACTCAAAGATTTTACTCCGGAAAAAAATCAATACCTCAAAAAGCAATTCTTACAGTTAAAAGATTACCATAAAATAATTGACTTTGTTGATAAACCAGACAAAGGGCTCTTTGTAGAAATTGGTTCTTTTGCAGGTACTTTTTTGAATGAAGCAAAAAAGAAAGGCTGGAAAGTATTGGGCATAGAACCTTTGCTGCTGCCTGCTTATTATTCCGAAAAAATTGGCGTGGAAGTAATCAGGGAGTATTTTGACAAAGCAAACATCCCGGAAAATAGTGTAGACGTTATTGTGGCAACCCATGTAATTGAACATGTAAGCGATCCGTCTGATTTTGTTGGTAAAGCACACAACTTATTAACCAAGGGCGGCAAATTAATATTAGAAACCCCCACTTACGATTCGTTTGTTTTTAAATTGCTGAAGCACCGGGAAAGAAGCGTTCGCTGCGATGGTCATATCTACTTTTTTACAAAAGATTCTTTATCAAAATTGATGGAGAAAGAAGGTTTCAAAGTTTTGAAGCATGAAAAAGTTGGCCGCACACTTACGCTGGAAAGGTTGTTTTATAATTTTGGTGTAATGACCGGTAAAAAAGAATTCTTCGCCAGGGCAGCCCGTAAATTGAAACTGGATAAGTTTATTATCCGGATCAATGCAAAAGATATGCAGCGTATTTATGGCGAGAAAATTTAAGTAACTCATAAATTATTTTATACAAAAGGAACCCATTAGGTTCCTTTTTATTTTAAGTAAATTTTCAAATTATTAAGAGTGTCATAAAAAATAAAAGCATCCTGCAAAATCAAACATCCGTACATTGTTGAACAGTAAAAATTGCTGTGCCAAATTATGAAGTACAATTCCATTGCTGCCATACTGCTGGTTTCAATATGCTTTGCATCATGTGAAACAAAACAAAATGATATTACAGTTATTACTCCGCCTGCTGCTGACTGGGTAATGAAAGGTTTTGTAAAAGTGGACAGTCTTAATCCCATCCTGTTGCCATCGGGCAAAGAAAAATTTATCTGTCCCATCACACATCAATCAACTGCATGGAACGAACGGAATGTATTAAACCCTGCAGCTGTGGTGAAAGATGGTAAAATTTATTTACTCTACCGGTCGCAGGACAATGCCATGGTATCCAGGCTGGGACTGGCTATCAGCGAAGATGGCCTGCATTTTACCAAACAACCAGAACCGGTTTTTTATCCAGCAGAAGACAGCATGAAAAAATATGAATGGAAAGGGGGTGTGGAAGATCCACGGATTGTGGAGAGTGATAATGGAATGTATGTTTTAACCTACACGGCATATGATGGTAAAACAGCAAGGCTTTGTTTGGCTACTTCTACCGATTTAAAAAAATGGACAAAACAAGGACTGGTGTTGAAGGATAAAAAATATAAAGATGCCTGGTCAAAGTCGGGAGCAATAGTGGTGGAAAACAAGGCAGGCAAAATGATGGCAGTAAAAATAAATGGTAAATACTGGATGTATTTTGGAGATACAGATTTGTTTATTGCCACATCCGATGACCTGGTAAACTGGACTGTCGCAGAAAATGAAGAATCAAAAAAAATGATTGAAGTGCTGCATCCAAGGATGGGTTATTTCGACAGCAGGCTGGTGGAGCCGGGCCCTTTTGCATTGCTCCAAAAAGAGGGTATCCTGTTAATTTATAATGGCAGCAATGCCGCTAATTTCAATGACACTTCATTGCCTAAGTTTATCTACAGCGCAGGCCAGGCATTGTTTGATAAAAATCAGCCTTATAAATTAATTGACAGGTCAGAAAAATCTTTTATCAAACCCGATAAAGATTATGAAAAACTGGGAGAGGTAAATGAAGTTTGTTTTGTAGAAGGGCTGGTATATTTTAAAAATAAATGGTTCCTGTATTATGGTACGGCAGATTCAAAAATTGCAGTGGCGGTAAAAGAATGATGCCAGGCTACACTACCAAATTCAACAGCAAAACTCCAACCAGACCCATCACACTCACAATGGTTTCCATCAGCGACCAGGATAAAAATGTGTCTTTCAGCGATACTTTAAAATATTCTTTAAACATCCAGAAGCCGGTATCATTTACATGAGAAAAGAAAATACTTCCAGCGCCAATGGCAAGAATCATCAGGTTTGGATTTACATTCAGACTGCCCATCATTGGGGCTATGATGCCGGCGGTGGTAAGTCCGGCTACTGTTGCAGAACCGAGGCAGAGCCTTATAATGGCAGCTATCAGCCAACCCAATAACAAAGGATGAATATCGAGGTGCTGAAAATATGCTGCAACAATTATACTGGTGTTGCTGTCAATTAAAATTTGTTTAAGTGCGCCGGAAGCACCGATCACTAAAATAATCATTGCAATATCTTTCACCCCGTTTTCATAAACCTGCATAATTTTTTTGATGCTTTTTCCCTGACGTATTCCAAGTGTGTAAGTCACAATTATTAATGCTGCGATCATTAGTACCGAAGGTTCATTAATGAAGCTGATGAATTGGCTGAGTAGTGATTGACCGGAAAATAAAAAAGATAACAGCATTGTGCCGGCTAATAAAAAAACCGGCAGCATGGCGGAAAAGATACTGTTGAAAAATCCGGGTAAAATAAAATCCATTGTTGTTTCATTGAACACAGTCAAGTCAGCTTCACTTTTTATTTTCTTTAAAGTTTTTGAAAAAACAGGCCCAGCCAATATGATAGCAGGAATGGCAACGATGATTCCATAAAAAAAAGTTTTGCCCATACTGGCATTTAAAGTAACCACCAATGATGCCGGTGACGGATGTGGAGGTAAAAAACTATGTGCCACTGAAAGTGAAGCCAGCATTGGGATAGCTACATACACAGCAGGTAATTTGTACTGGTACACCAGGCTGAAAATTACCGGTATCACCAACACAAATCCTACATTGTAAAATAAAGGAATGCCAATGATCAAACCGGTTGACATCAAACCCCACTGCAAATATTTTTCACCACAGATCTGCATGATCTTGTCGGCAATTACTTTTGCCGCACCACTCTCTGCCACCAGTTTTCCAATCATTGCACCGGCAGATAAAATGATGAGGATGGAGCCAAGCATATCACCAATTCCTTTTTGTAACGATTTTGCAATTGTTCCTAACGGCATGTGCAGCAGGAACCCGGCAAATATGGATACCAGTATCAACGCAATGAAAGGGCTTACTTTAAATTGCGCCGTAAGCAAAATTAAAATCACCACAACAAGTAACAGTATAAAAGGAATAGACATGTAATTTTTTTTTGAAAACGGGAATAAAAATGTTTTCAATATTTAGGTAATTCATAAACCTACACTTCTGCAGCATCATACACAATTACCCTGCTCCATAAATGCCCGTAGTTTTTTATAAATGCCTCGTGAACGGGATGATTCTGGTAAACCTTCTGCCCGGCAGCATCATCAAAAAACATCAGTTCAGAAACACCCCAGCTTGTATCCACTACATCCCTTTTTTCAGTACTGGCAAGTACTCCCACATGCAGCTTACGGATGGTTTCAATCTTTGCCAGTGTTTTTACCCCCTCTACTAATTTGTCCCTGTCTTCAATAGAATCCGGGTTTTCTAACCAGAAAAAAACATGATGCACTAATTGTTTTTTATCGTGGGTAGTTTTCAATGGCAATGCTGATGCGGCAGCGCCTGCTGTGATAGCTGCTGCGGTGGTTAAAAATTTTCTTCTCATAATTGGTTTCATGATGCTAATTGAAAAATAAAAATACAACAACAATCGCATTCAAATTTTAGGCGTCATTAATAATGAGAAAAAACACCTGCTGCAAATGTTGGCAGCAGGTGTTTAAAGGGTATAAAAAATATTTTTTTTAAGAGGTAAAGCTTACCCGCTCATGTTTACTTTTTATATTCAATTTAGCGCACAATGCATACTCTTAATAAAACAGCCGACACAAAATTGTGCCGGCTGTTTGTTAATAAAATATTTTTATCCTTAGCACAATTATTCAAACACAAATTTTGAAAGCCACAAATTTTTATAATCTTTATCATTACCGATAAAAGTTACACTGTGTTCTTTTTCATTTATCATTGGTTCAAAAGACTTGCTGATATAAAATTTTTCATTGCCCAATACAGAAAAGTTGCCGATGCTGCTGTTAGGCAAATCGATTTTGCTAATACGGGGAAAATATCTTGCATAATAAGTGACAGTGCCGTTGTAAGCATTCCAAAAACCATCATATCCTTTAAAGCCCTTTACTTCCAGTATGGTCCAGTAAATGCTTGTGCCATCTTTGGATGCAGTAAAGGATTGCACCACGGGATATATTTCACTCTTTTTTTCTGTATTCATTTTTTGTGTGCCAAACTGTGTTTTCAACTGGCCTGCCTTATCAAAGTAAAAACAGATAATATCTTCATAAGATTTTACAGGATTGCCCATGCCAAGATTCACCTTGCTCAGCAATTGACCAGCCACCAGGTACTCTTCATTGGCAGTGACATAAAAACTGTTTACCTGGAAATTTTTTCCTTTGTATGGGTCTGCACCTTTATCTGCCGGAGCTGTTTTAAATTTTGATTTAAAATCGCTGACAGGTGTAGTGGTTGCAAAGATGAGCTGGTTGCCGGTAAACTTCAGCATATGAAAATTATCCATTTTATCGTCGGCTTTCTTCATCCATTTTTCATCCCGGTAATTTTCTGCTGTTTTATAACAGGGGTTTTTTATTGCTGCAGTATAGTCATCAAACACTTCATCAAAACTATCATTTGATTTGGTAGAAGTGCCGCAGAAAAAAACAGATCCATTTACTTCTTTTACATTTGTAACAAGCATGTTGCTGGATGGGCTTTTGAAGTTTACTTTGTTTTTCAATTCTCCTTTTACAGAATATTGCAGGTAAGTATAAGCTGATAAATCAGCTTCCTTTTTTTTAGGTGCAAATATCATGACTACATCACCATTGCCCAACTGGTTGGTATATACAAGTGATTGCGACCCGGTAATATCAATTGCTTTTTCTGTAATGTCGAGGCTGCTTGTTACACTTAAAACATAAAAATCGTTTTTATCTTTCTTCCCTTCTGTAGCAGCTACTACAAACAGGGTTCCATCTTCTTCACTGTTAAAAGCTGCATAGCCATAATATTTACCATTGTCATTTTTTGCCTTAATAGTTTCTGATGTAAACGTTTTATCAAATTCATACCGTTGCTTTTTATAATCCCATTTGGTATTGATGGTGGTGGTGCTGAGTTTTAATTTCATGCTTAACACATCAAAGGAACTGCAGCCACCAACATAAGCGCTGAAACGTGTTTGTATTTTATCCGGCATTTCCGCTGTAGATAATTTTGGCTCGGCTATCTCTTCATTTTTTATAAGCTTCAGGTTTTTATCAAACAGGTAAGTTTCATAAAAAATTTCATTCTTCTTTTTGTCACCGCCAATTTTATAAGTGATAAGATAGTTTTCGTCGCTGTTGCCTGTCTCTGCTATGTATCCCTTTGCTGCTTTTTTTGACAGCTCCTGTATTACCTCCTGTGCTTTTGCAATATTGCCAGTAAAATAAAAAGCGATAAGGGCAGTAATGATGTATTTCATGATACTTTATTTAGTAATTAAAAAATGAAAAAGCTTAGAAGCTGTTTGAGTTAATTAAATTTTTTACCCATTAAGTTAAGCATTGCTATATAAACAAAACTGATAGCAGATTCTTTAGTTCTTTCGTAGTCCATTACTAATCTTCTAAAGTTTAATAGCCATGCGAAGGTTCTTT
>JANLQY010000145.1:0-13348 GCA_031368105.1 Chitinophagaceae bacterium | reverse complement strand
TCTTACACCTTCTAATGAAACGGGTATTTTAAAAACAGTTTTTTTAGGATCAAGCCCCAGGTTCAGTTGACGGTGAGCTTCCTTTACCACATCTTCAGCCGTATTGCCCAATGCTTCAATCTGCAGTATCGGCACCATTTTGCTCAGCTTCACAATCATGCCGTCAATATCTGTAATGCCTTCCCTTTGCATAAAGGTTGGTGTGGTGGTAAGGCCATTTAAGAAGCCCAGTTTAAAACCTTCTTCAATCTCTTTCAGATTGGCTGAATCCAGGTATAATTCCATAAATGTTTTTTTAATGTGCGGCGAAAATAGTTATTAATTTGGGAATCGGCAATGGATAGTTGTCAATAGTCAATCGTGAAAAGTCAATATGCTTTCCCAACTTTTTATTTTTGACTTTTTACTTATTGCCTGTATTTCAATTCGATTGCATGCAGTTCAATCAGTGGTTTTAAAAACTCTTCCAGATCATATACTGACAACTGGCTTGCTGCATCGCATAATGCTTTTGTTGGGTCGGGATGTGTTTCAATAAAAATACCATCCACACCAGCGGCAACACCAGCCCGGCTTAGTACCGGCAGGAATTCCCTGTTGCCACCTTTTGCATCCGAACTGGGGATGCCATATTTACGAACGCAGTGGGTAATATCAAACACCACCGGGTAGCCGATTTTATTCATGTGATAAAAACTTCTTGGGTCAACAACTAAATCATTATACCCCATCGTGTAGCCTCTTTCAGTTAAAATAATCTGATCATTGCCCGAGTCAACCACTTTGCCTACAGGATGTTTCATATTATCCGGCGCTAAAAATTGTCCGTGTTTAATATTAATCACCTTGCCGGTTTTTGCAGCGGCTGCCAACAAGCCAGATTGCATACACAGGTAAGCCGGTATCTGCAACACATCACAAACTTCTGCAACTGGTGCTGCCTGGTCGGGATAATGAATATCTGTCAATAACGTAAATCCAAACTGCTCTTTTACTTTGGCTAAAATACGCATCCCTTCTGCAAGGCCCGGGCCCTGGTAATAACTTAAGTTACTTCGGTTATCTTTTGAAAAAGATGATTTGTAAATGATGGGAATATTTAATTTTTCACTTACCTCTTTAAGTTTCTCCGCAGTTTTCATCATGATAGATTCTTCTTCAATCACACAGGGACCGGAGATTAAAAACAGTTCATCTGCTCCGCAGGTAATATTGCCAACTTGTACTTTTTTTGCGCTCATAGTTAAAATCTTTTGTATAAATCTTTAATGGTTTCCAATGTTATTTTTTCTTTCCAGTCTGGCCCAATTGCATGGTTCCACATGTGAGGTAAATTGTATGCTACCTGTGCCATTGCGGTGATGGTTTCGTTGCTCCAACTTTTGCTGAGGCCTTGTGGCAAAACCACATTGTGCTGCTTCAGCATCTGCTTTAATTCTTTCACACCTTCCGCATAATAATCTTCCAAATGCTGAAAGGCAAGACAATTGGCATAGCAATGTTTTTCATGCAAAATTTTTGACAAGCCATAGCTGAGTGCATGACATACACCTACTTCAGAATAAGTTAAACTTAAACCTCCCATCATACTTGCCACCATCAATTTATCATCATTTTCTTTTGTCTGTCCGGCATTGTCTCCGAGGTAAATTTCACGGCAGAGCTTCAGTGATTGCTCAGCAAAAGCATGACTGTAAGCATTGTTCAAAGTGCCATTTTCACTTTCTATGCAATGGATATAAGTATCCATTCCGGTGTACAACCATTTGTCTGTTGGTACAGATGCAATCAATTCCGGATCAAGAATTACCTGGTTGAAAACTGTCCAGTCGCATTTTAATCCTAACTTTTTTTCAGGGCCGATTAATACTGCTGTCATTGAAACTTCTGCGCCGGTGCCCGAAATAGTTGGTACTCCTAAATGATAAATCCCCGGCTTCTTAATCAAATTTAAACCTTGATATAAAGTAGATGACCCTTCATTGGTAAACATCAGTGAAATGGCTTTTGCAATATCCATGATGCTGCCGCCGCCAATACCAATTACACCTGCAGGAATTCCTTTGCTATTTAATATCTCATCTCTCAATACATCTATCTGCTCTGTTGTCGGTTCATGTGGGTCTACATCAATCAGCTTTACAATATCATCTGCTTCGGAAGGAATTCTTTTTAATAAATCCTTGCCGGCAAAATAATTATCTACCACAAATAAAAAGAAACCAGCATTATCATTTCGCTTTTCTGCTAAAATGCTGGCCATGTTATCAAAGCTGCCACGGCCAAAAACGACCTTATCTATATTTTTAAAATTCTTGTGAATCATTTATTGATTTGAAAATTTGATGATTTGGAAATTTGGTAATGAGAGAACTGAAATGAAAACAAACCTCTCTCTATTTAAAAAATTATCAATTATGCAATTATCAATTTTCAATTAACAGCACTACCTTTTCTACACAGGCTGCAATATTTTTTGCCAGTGTCTTCACCTCATCTTCCGTCCAGGTGCAGCGGATGCCGAATGAAATCAAGCGGCCCACTACTTCCTGTGATTTTGGTAAATCAAGGTTGTTATAATCCTGCGGCGCTCCTAAAATTTCTATCGGCAGTTTAGATGCTGTCTGTATATTTCTGATATGATCCCACTGGTTGATGAAATGATACATATTGGTGTACCAGTAATTGAAACCGCTAACACCTGCTTTGTTGAATTCATCCACCACTGCTTTTGCTGTGATTGTATCAGGCAAAAACATATTTAAAAAAGTAGCAGAATCACCATCCGTATCTGATATTGTTGCAAAAGAAATACCTTCTGTTTTGGATAAAATTTCTGTCAGTAATTTTTTATTTTTGCTGTTTCGTTGAATCACTTCCGGCACACGGCTAGTTTGTACTTTACCAATAGCAGCATGCAATTCACTGATGCGGTAATTGAATCCAATAACCGGATGCTGCTCCATTCCACGGTTGTTGCCCACATGATCGTGGCCATGGTCGCTGTAAGAATCTGCTAATTTATAAGCAGCTTCATCATTTGTAACCAACACGCCGCCTTCGCCTGCTGTGGCTATTTTAAAAAAGTCGAAAGAGTAGCAACCTGTTTTGCCAAACAAACCAACAAAAGTTCCTTTATAAGAAGCGCCAAATGCCTGGCCTGCATCTTCCACCAACACCAGTTTATGTTCATTTACCACCGCCATTATTTCGTCCATATTGGCCATGCCGCCGCACATGTGTACCAGGCAAATGCCTTTTGTTTTTGGGTTCAATACTTTCTTGATACCTTCAGCACTCATGCAAAGCGTTTCATCTATTTCTGCAAACACCGGCAAGGCGCCTACAAATAAAACTGCTTCTACCGAAGCAGCATAAGTAAATGGAGGAACGATCACTTCATCACCGGCACCAATGCCTGCTGCTGCCAATGCACAGGCTACCGCCGTGGAGCCGCTGCTGACTGCATGGGCATATTTTGCTCCCGTTATTTTTTTTACTTCTGCTTCAAATTCTTTTGCTTTCCAGATGCCATTGCGCTGTGCATCGTGGTTGTAGCGAAACAATATTCCGGTATCCATTACGTCATTCACTTCTTTTTGCTCGGCTGCACCAAATAATTCTGATCCTGGCATAGTTGTAATTTTTTAGGTGGCAAAAATACGGCTTACTGCCTAATTGTGCTAATAGCAATAGGAAAGTGAAGTTACAGAAAGTATAAATTAGTGAATACCTGGATAGGTTATTAATGAAAAAGATGGGATTATTTATTAAATAAAAATGATTTGCCTTTTGAGCAAATCATTTTTAAACCAAAAACCTGCTGCTATTTAAAACAGTCATCTACTTTTAAAACAAGGTCATAGGAAAATTCTAAAGCGGGACATTATATTGTGTTGCAGAGATAAACAGTGATTGAATTTTACAATTTATGGAAAAGCCATCCTTATCAAAGGCAGTCATTTTTCAAAATAGCAATATCAATTTAAAAATCCTACGTAAAGGTAAAAGCTGTTGAATTAATTATAAGTGTAAATCGGACACATTACTAACCGGAAAAGGCAAAAATTAATTGGGAAGATTTTCTGTTTCGGCAAAGATTACAATTCGCTGGGCAGTTTGTTGAATTGTTTTTTAAATGCCAGGGTAAAATTGCTGAGGTTCTTGAACCCAAGTTGTGTACCCACTTCTTTAACACTAAATTTTTTGCTGGCAATAAGTTGTTTTGCTTTCAGCATCCTGTTTTTTTGATAATATTCGTAGAGGCTGTAATCGTATGTTTTTTTAAAGAGGTTTTTCAGTTTGGTTTCACTCATCAGGGCAATACGGGCAAGCTCAGGTATGGGCGGAGGAGCTTCTCCCACATTTTTCACCAGGATGGCTTCTATTTGTATCATCTGTTTGATATCCGCTTCTGCAATCACCGGCGTATTTGCCGGATGAATAATTTTACTGTAAAGGTTTCGAAAAAAAATTTCCAGCAGCAGCATTGCCCTGTTTTGTAATGCCGCCAGGTATAATGGCTGATGTTCCTGCAATGCAAAAATATCTTCCATCAATTCCCGGTATTCAATGGTAAGCACTTCAAAATGAGCCACTGGCTTATCGGTGGGAAGAATACTGTCCCATATCAGGTCGTTTTCGGCAATACCAAAATACTGCTGAAACCATTGTTTGGTAAAATAAATATTCACACAACGGCCTTCAGTTGCAGCATTGGTAATATACTCCAGCGGCTTGCAGGGGTTGCTTAAAAAAGCACCGGAATAAATAGCCGTATTATCTTCCAGTATGGTGTCACCCAGTTTTACCGACAATGCTTTCAAATTTCGTACTTCATCAAACCGAAGGGTAAAATGATTTCCATCCGCAGCATTTCTTTTGAAAAAAAAAGGTTGGTTAAGGACACACTCATTGGTAAGTACCTGCAGCCCGTTGGCAAGCTGGTTTGTTTTGATATAGCCGCTGCCATAAGCTTTTGGCAACATGAGTGTGTTGCCAGTTACCGGCACATTCAATCTTTCTGCAAGCAGGTGCAGGTAATTAATATGATCACAATAATCGTAGGTAAAACTAAACATTGCTGAAGGTGAAGGTAGGAGTTAATTATAAAAAAAATTAGTTATGATTCCCGGATTAATTCGGCTGGTAGCCTGGCAAACTGTTTTTGAAAAGCAGCAGTAAAAGCAGCGGTGCTTGAAAAGCCTGTTGCTGTTGCAGTAGCTTTAATACTGTATTGCCCACTCAGTAAAAGTTCTTTTGCTTTTTGCAGCCGCATTACCTGGTAGTATTGATTGATACTGCTGCCGTACATTTCTTTAAAAATTTTTTTCAACCTTGTGGCACTTATGTTTACCAGCTTGGATAACTGGTCAATAGTTGGTGGTGACTGATTTAAATTTTTTACCAATAATTGTTCTACCTGTATCAGGCGCTGCATATCGCTTTCAGAAATGTACGCTACCCCTTCCATTTTATTCATCTTTACTGAAAGCCTGCTGAAAAACCGTTCAATCAGCAATGCCACCCTATTTTGTAAAAAAATATTTTGCAGTGGATCCGACTTTTTTGCACCCCACAATTCGTTCATCAGTTTAAGGTATTCTGCATCCAATGGCTCCATGTCAAAGCAGGCGGTTTTAAGAGAGACATATTTTTGCAGCCCATCCACATGGTCGCCAAGGCCAAGGTATTTTTTTAACCATGCTTCACTAAAAAAAACTTTCACTGCTTTTACAGGGGTATTGGCTGTTATTTCTTCTGTATTGTAAAACACGTTACTGGTAAGCCTTACAACCGAATGGCGGGTATTTTTTTTATGGAGTGTTTCGCCGTCTACACTAAAAGTGGCGGTATCATTTACATCAATATCTTCAAAATGGAGAACATAATACCGTTTTTGCGATGGCTGTCTTTTAGCAATCATGTAGCGAAAAAAAACTACATCTGCAAGCAACACCTGCAATTCATCGGCAATATCAATCACTTTAATGGTACCGCTTCCGGCAGGTTCCTGCAGCTCAACAAAATCTTCGCCATGATAAGGCACTCCCATAGCCCCGGCAAGTTTACGGAGCAGTGATTTATTATCAGTATGATCTAATTCGAATACAAACATAGAACCAAATTATTAGGCCGTGAGGGCTATTAATGTTGGCAGCTTTAGAGGTAACGCAAAGGGTTGCGGCGGGCATTTAATATGTATCGCTTTATATTCATCCAGAAAGCAATAAAAAGGTAAATGATTACTGGTGAGCCCATGGTAAGAAATGAAATGTAGATGAAATTTTTACGGATAGTGGAAGTGGCTATCCCCATTTTTTCTCCAATGGCACTGCACACACCAAACACATGCCATTCAATAAAAAGTTTAAACCGTTTCATACTGCAATTTAAAAAATAATATCCAATAACTGTTAAAAAATGCCAGTAATACTAAACCTATTTTCAGTAATTTCGCAACACATCAAAAAAGTTAATCTGCACAGCAGCAAATTAGCACATTATATTTTCACCTATTCAAATTTCTATCATGGCCTTCGACATTGAAATGATCAAAAAGCTGTACAGTAATTTTGGCAGCCGCATTGAAGCAGCCCGTAAAGCAGTGGGCAAACCATTAACCCTTACCGAAAAAATATTGTATGCCCACCTTACCGAAGGCAATGCCAGCAAGGCTTACAGCCGTGGAAAGGATTATGTGGATTTTGCACCAGACAGGGTGGCTATGCAGGACGCTACGGCTCAAATGGCTTTATTGCAGTTTATGCAAAGCGGCAGAACTAAAGTAGCCGTTCCATCAACGGTGCATTGCGATCATTTGATAGAAGCAAAAGTAAACAGCAAAACAGACCTTGACAGGGCAGTGCATGAAAGCAGTGAAGTATATGATTTCCTGGCAAGCGTAAGTAATAAATATGGTATTGGTTTTTGGAAACCCGGTGCAGGTATCATTCACCAGGTGGTATTGGAAAACTATGCTTTTCCCGGCGGTATGATGATTGGAACAGACAGCCACACTGTAAATGCCGGTGGATTGGGAATGATCGCTATTGGTGTGGGTGGTGCAGATGCCTGTGATGTAATGGCCAGCCTTCCGTGGGAATTGAAAATGCCTAAACTGATTGGTGTAAAACTAACGGGTAAGCTCAGTGGCTGGACAGCTCCCAAAGATGTAATCTTAAAAGTTGCCGGTATCCTTACCGTAAAAGGTGGTACTGGTGCAGTAGTGGAATATTTTGGCGAAGGCGCTACCAGCATGAGTTGTACCGGTAAAGGTACTATCTGTAATATGGGTGCAGAAATTGGCGCCACCACTTCTACTTTTGGGTACGATGAAAGTATGAGCCGTTATTTAAAAGCAACTGACAGGGCTGATATTGCCGCAGCAGCAGATGCAGTAAAAGAACATTTAACAGGTGATGCAGAAGTATATGCCAACCCTGAAAAATATTTTGACCAGGTAATTGAAATTGACCTGAACACATTGGAGCCACATTTAAACGGCCCATTCACACCAGACTTAGCCACGCCGATTTCTAAAATGAAAGAAGCTGCTGCCGCCAACGGATGGCCTTCAAAAATTGAAGTTGGATTAATTGGAAGCTGCACCAACTCTTCTTATGAAGATATCAGCCGTGCTGTTAGTTTGGCACAGCAGGTAATTGATAAGGGATTAAAATTAAATGCAGAGTTCAATATTAATCCGGGCAGCGAACAAATTCGTTACACTATTGAAAGAGATGGTTTTTTAGGTGTGTTTGATAAAATTGGTGCCAATGTTTTTGCCAATGCCTGCGGCCCTTGTATTGGTATGTGGGACAGGGTTGGTGCAGAGAAAAAAGAAAAAAATACCATCGTTCATTCTTTCAACCGCAACTTTGCAAAGCGTGCCGATGGCAACCCCAATACTTATGCATTTGTAGGCTCACCAGAAATTGTAACCGCCATGGCCATTGCCGGCAGTTTAGATTTTAATCCACTAACAGATACTTTAACCAACAATAAAGGCGAGCAGGTAAAACTCGATCCTCCATCTGGTAATGAATTACCACCAAAAGGTTTTGCAGTAGAAGATGCAGGTTATCAAAAACCGGCAGAAGATGGAAGTGCTGTTCAGGTAATTGTATCGCCAACGAGTAAACGCCTGCAATTGCTGGATCCTTTTGCAGCATGGGAAGGCACCGACCTGAAAGGATTAAAATTGTTGATAAAAGCCAAAGGTAAATGTACCACTGATCATATTTCGATGGCAGGCCCGTGGTTAAAATTCCGTGGCCACTTAGATAATATCAGCAACAATATGCTGATAGGTGCTGTCAACTTTTTTAATGAAAAAACAGACAGTGTAAAAAGCCAGCTCACTGCAGAATACGGTACAGTGCCCAACACACAAAGAGCTTACAAAGCTGCCGGTGTAGGCACCATTGTAGTGGGTGATGAAAACTATGGAGAAGGATCATCAAGAGAACATGCAGCGATGGAACCACGTCACCTTGGCGTGAGAGCCGTGCTGGTAAAATCTTTTGCGAGAATACATGAAACCAACCTGAAAAAACAGGGTATGCTGGGCCTCACATTTGCCAATAAAGAAGATTACGATAAGATACTGGAAGATGATACTTTCGACATTGAAGGCCTGTTGGCATTTGCACCCAACAAGCCGCTGCAATTGGTGTTGAACCATGCCAATGGCAGCAGTGAAACCATCCAGGTAAACCATACTTACAATGAACAGCAGATAGAATGGTTTAAAGCCGGTGGTGCATTGAATATTATCCGCAGAGAATTTGCCGCTGCAAATAACTAAATCATTTTTTTGTAATGCAGTAACAGCGAAACCCGAGTTTGGGTTTCGCTGTTTTTATTTAAGGAAGAAAAAAATGTAATTAATTATTTGGCTGAGCAATTAAACTATTTCAACGTTGGCTTATTTACACAACAGGATTGTATCAACAAGAATAATTTTCTCCATTTAGTTAATATCAATTATTTTCAATCAACATTTAAAAAACGCAACCGGCAATTCAAAATATTTGTTTCAACTTGTTTTGATAGGCGATTGAAATAAGAAAAATGGTTGCGTATATTTATGAGTTGGCTGAAATAAAAAATGACCGTATGCAAAAAATAATCACTCTACTTTTTTTAACAACTTTTTCAATCCTTGCGTTTGGGCAGACAAATTATGAAAAATTTAAAACTCTGTTTAAAAAGAACGACACAACAAAAATTAAATCTCTGTTTACAGATTGGGAGAAGGCAAATCCAAACGACCCAGAACTCTATACTTCAGCAATCAATTATTATTTTTCAAATAGTAAACAAGAAATTATTTCTCTTGACAAAGAACAAAACAGTAAAGAAAGTTTCCACTTCACAGACAGTACTGGCAAAGTTGCAGGCTACATTAATTCTAACTTAGGTTACAACCCAGACAAATTAAGCAAGGCAATAAAATATGCAACCACAGGCATTGACAAATTCCCAAACAGGTTAGACATAAGATTTGGAAAATGTTATATATTTCAACAAATTGGCGACTATGATAATTTTACAAAAGAAGTTATAAAAACAGTTGGCTATTCACAAGTAAATAAAAACAAATGGCTTTGGACAGAGAACAAAAAGCAAGATGGCGGTGAAAACTTTATGTTGGAAACAATTCAATCTTACTTGAAACAATTATATGACACAGAAGACGATAATTTACTTCCCAATATGATAAAAATTGGCGAGGCAACTTTGAAATATTATAATAATAATGTAGAAATATTATCAACAACATCTGTTGCTTTAATGCTGACAAAAAGTTATGACAAAGCAATAGAATATTTAAAACAAGCAGAAACAATAAACCCAAAAGATTTTATTGTTTTGAACAATATTGCTCAAGGTTATAAATTAAAAGGCGACAAAGCAAACGCAATAAAGTATTATGAATTGACTGAAAAATATGGAGACGAACAAGCAAAGCAACAAGCGAGACAAAATATTAAAGCACTACAAAAATAGATTTCACTTCTTCCAGAACGCTTTGTGCTATTGAGGATGAGCAGCTGTTGGTATGTCATTAAAAGGAATAAGCTACTCAGCGAAAGCCATTATTGGTCAGCCTCAACAAGATCAACATCGGCCTTAAAAATAGTTAGCGTATTGTGATGTGAGGGAGGAATAACAACAAGTGCAGAAAATAAAAATTAAAAATATTTTACCATGAATGAGGATATAATTATTGACAAGCCAGCTGGTAATTTAAAAGAGGCCAATGCTTTGAAAAAGAATATTGCCGGAATAATTGATGCCGCCATCATTATCGCCTTCTTTATTGGAGTGACTTCTTTTTTACCTCAAAACATTTTGGATAAACTTCAACACCCGATAAGGATTGAGTTTTATATCTTGATATTACTGGCACTATACCGTTTGGTATTAATTATTTTTTTTAATGAAACTGTGGGGATGAGAATATGCAGGATAAAATTTTTAAATGGCGGTCTGCAGCCATTATCGCTAAAAGAAAAAATACTGGCTGTATTTTTCATCCTCATCAATGGCACAGGATACTACAACGGAAAACATTAAACAACCTGCACCCGGCAAAGCAATAAAAATGGGGCAGGCATAAGCGGCATTTCAACTTTTATTTATAAATTTAGCTTCTGTTAACCGGGCAGAGGGATTTCTATTGCCCCCATTTTTGGTAAGACCTGAATTTTACAAAGCCAAACTCAAAAAAAGTTATTGTACTTAATCCTTATCGTAGAAAATTTTCCCCATCACTCCTTTCTTAAAAAAAATACCCTCTTTAAAATGCAGTGTGGTGGCTGGTTGCAGCCCTGTCAATTTATGGCAGGCATTTAGTTAATACCAATTGTGTAAAGACGGTTGTATAAACACAGCAGCCGTAATACCATTTATCAACGATATTAATTATGCCAAATCAATTACCGTTTGCATCCACATTGGTGTACCTCGCCGATCAGGCATATTTTTTTAAATCATTCTTTCGCAACATTTTTAAAAAAGGGTTTGAATGGGAAGAATTATTCCGGCAATCCTATATTATCGGGTATAAATCAATTGGCATTGTTACATTAACCGGATTTATACTGGGTATTGTGTTGACCCTGCAATCGGAACCCACTATGAAGGAATTTGGTGCAGAAAGTTTTATTCCGGGCATGGTGTCTGTTTCAATCATTCGTGAAATTGGGCCAGTCATCATTGCATTAATTTGTGCAGGAAAAATTGCTTCCAGCATTGGTGCAGAATTAAGCAGCATGAATGTAACAGAACAGATTGATGCCATGGAAGTATCTGGGGCCAATCCGATTCAGTTTTTAGTAGTCACCCGTATCCTTGCCTGCATTGTGATGATTCCACTGCTCACCATTTTTGCAGATGCGATGGCACTGTTAGGTGGGTTTACAGCTACAGCACTTGGCGGAGACATTTCAGCAAAACTATATTTTACCAAAGCCCTTACCATACTTGATTACAGCGATGTAATGCCGGCCGTATTTAAAACGGTTCTCTTTGGTTTCAGCATTGGTTTTATTGGTTGTTTTAAAGGATTTACAGCCAATAGCGGCACTGCAAGTGTAGGACTGGCGGCTAATTCATCCGTTGTTACCGCATCGGTTTGGATCATCATTATTGATGCCATTGTGGTTCAGGTAACCAACTCACTTTTATATTCTTAAATGACGACTATGGAGCTGGAAAAAGTTATTGAAGTAAATGATATTAAAAAAAAGTTTGGAGATAACGCCATACTTACTGGCATCAGCTTCACCGTAAACAAAGGTGAAAATGTAGTAATACTCGGCAAATCAGGAACGGGTAAATCAGTTACTATAAAATGTATTGCAGGCTTACTTACACAGGACGAAGGATCACTAAAAGTATTTGGCCAGGAAGTAAAAGACCTCGATACAGATGCGTTGAAAGCACTTCGGTGCAGGCTTGGTTTTCTTTTTCAAAGTGCGGCATTGTATGATTCTATGACGGTGAGAGAGAATTTGGCATTCCCCTTAAAGCGGGTATTGAAAATTAAAGACAAAGCAGAAATAGAAAGCCGCTGTATAGAAGTACTTCAGGCGGTAGGGCTTTCAGATGCAATTGATAAAATGCCATCAGACCTAAGTGGAGGTATGCGTAAACGTATGGGCCTTGCCCGTACACTAATTGTAAAACCGGAAATCATTCTATATGATGAACCTACTACAGGACTGGATACAATTACCTCTAAAGAAATAAGCCAGCTGATACTGGACATGCAGGAGCAGTACGATGCTTCTTCTGTAATTATAACACACGACATCCCCTGTGCAAAGATTACGGCAGACAGGGTACTGATCATGAATGAAGGTAAGTGCTTTGCCGAAGGCACTTATGAAGAACTGGCAAATTCGGAAGATAAATTTATACGCTCATTTTTTAAATAAATTATATGAACATCCCTGCAGCACAAAAAACAAAGACCGGAATATTTGTAGTCATCAGCATACTGTTATTACTGGGGCTTATTTTTTTAATAGGCAAACAGAAGAATTTATTCAGCAGCACTTTTATAGTGTATGCCGATTTCAATAATATAGGAGGTACAAAGGAGGGTAATTTTGTTCGCTTTGCCGGCATTAATATTGGCACTGTTGAAACCATCAATATAATTAACGATACTACAGTAAGATTGGCTCTGAGTATTGAAAAAAAGATTCAGCCTTACATAAAAACAGATGCGATGGCCACCATTGGCAGTGATGGCCTGATGGGTGACAAACTGATATTGATTGCGCCGGGCAGTGACTCTACGTTGGCAGTAAAAAATGGTGGAAAACTGCTCAGCACCAATCCTCTCAACGTGGATAAGCTGATGACCAATCTTGCAAAAATTTCACAGAATGCAACTGTATTAACCGAAGGACTGGCTGGTATTGTAACAAAAATAAACGAGGGTAAAGGCAGTATTGGCCGGCTGTTGAACAATGATAACCTGGCAAAGAAAATGGAAAGCACTATCACAACAGCGAATGAAACAGCGAGCAGTATTACTAAAACAGCCAACAGTGTAAATGAAAATATGCAGGCGGTAAAAGGTAATTTTTTATTAAGAGGATATTTTAAAAAGAAAGAGAAAAAAAGAATCAAAGACTCTACAGAAAAAGCAAATAAATTGCTGGAGTTAAAAGACAAGAAAAAAGAATAAGAAGCTGTTTGAGTTAATTAAATTTTTTACCCATTAAGTTAAGCATTGCTATATAAACAAAACTGATAGCAGATTCTTTAGTTCTTTCGTAGTCCATTACTAATCTTCTAAAGTTTAATAGCCATGCGAAGGTTCTTT
>JANLQY010000137.1:0-19928 GCA_031368105.1 Chitinophagaceae bacterium | reverse complement strand
CTATTTATGATAAGGCGGAATTAGATACTGTAGACGACAAGACACTCAGGAAAATCATTCAGAGCATTAAAAGCGAACAATAAAACAGCACCCAACAGGGGGTTTTGCACTACTAGGGCAGAGGGAAGAAAAATCGGCTGTAAATCGCTACTGTACTGCATCCGGGCTTGACGGAATTCTGTTGGTCTTTTAGTTGTTAACTTGTATTTTTATTTTTTTACTGTGCTTCAGTACCGGGCTGACACAGCAACAATTCCCCAGCAGCGCAAAGCCCTGGTCGTTAGCAGTAAGCGTAACAAACGATATCATCATCAACAAACATTTACACAAAATGAAAAAGACATCATTAATAGTTTTAGTTATTGCAGCATCTTTTCTTTCAGGTTTCGCCTTTAAGACAATAATGGCAAACCAAAATAAAGAAACAGCAAACATGAAAAAAGTAACAGGTATTGGCGGCATTTTTTTCAAATGCAAAGACCCCAAAAAAATGACAGCATGGTATCAAAAAAATCTTGGGTTAAACACAAACCCATACGGTGGGGCAACTTTTGAGTGGTATGAAGCTACAGACAGCACAAAGAAAGGACAAACACAATGGCAGCCGTTTTCCGAAACCACCAAATACTTTGAACCTTCCACAAAGGACTTTATGATAAACTACAGGGTTAAAAACCTGGAAGCACTTGTTGAGGAATTTAAAAAGAACGGTGTAACCATTGTGGACAATATCGAAACCGTCGATTACGGCAAATTTGTACATATCCTTGACGCAGAAGGAAACAAAGTTCAATTGTGGGAACCCAAAGATTGAGTACTTTAAAACTCCTTATCTGGTGCAAGTATACTGCAAGGCGGGTCACTTCTGTTTTCGCCTTTGTTGCTGTTGTGAATTTAAAACTGTTTGCTATACCGAACGCCCTGTTATGTGTTTTCACCAATAAGCGAAACATTGCAATGGAAAAGTGAATGTATTTATTTTACACTGAAAAGTATAATGGCCTGCACTTCGGTTGCCGGTCAATAAGACCTGCAACGGCGTTGGAAACTGCTCTCCAAAACATGGCAGAAATTTTGACTTTTAAACTGTCATTTTTTACTAATTCCTGCGACAAATTTTCATTTTTAAAGACATGAAATTGTGATGGCACAAGAATTGATTTTTTTCTAAAAATTAATTCTTAACCATTTAAAAAGGAGGTAATTATGACACTCGTAAAAAGAAATGGAAACTTGTTAAATCCATTGCCTTTGCTTTTTGATGATTTCTTTAATCGGGATTTGTTCAATGGGGGAACTTCAAATTTCTCTGACACCAACACTACAGTTCCTGCGGTTAACATTAAAGAAACCGCTGAGAATTATGAAGTGGAAGTAGCTGCACCCGGAATGACTAAAAAAGATTTCAAAGTTGAACTTGATGGAAACAACCTAATCATCAGTTCCGAAAGAAGCCATCAAAAAGAAGAAAGGGAAGATGAACGTTATTCCCGTAAGGAATTTAGTTATCAATCTTTCCAAAGAAGTTTCAACCTGCAGAAAGATGTAGTGGATATTGATAAGATTCAGGCGAAGTATGAGAATGGTTTACTGCATCTTCTCATCCCCAAAAAAGAGGAAGCTAAACAAAAGCCACCAAGGCTAATTCAAATTTCTTAATTAATAGCTTCCTTATTTCAAAAGTTGCCTTTCAATAAAAGGCAACTTTTGTTGTTTAAAATATATCGCTGTGAAATTATTACTCATCTCAAATGTTCCGCAAGGCGGATCGCTTGTGTTTATCAATTTTACACTCCTTCATTTTGTCATTATATAATTTCCACGCTTTTCCTAATTTGCCCATTCAATTTTTTCTATGCCTGCCAATTATAAAAAACTGGATAACCCTGCCTGGTATGCTCTGACAGAAACACATGCCGGCTTTGCAATGGGCACCGTTGAGCTAAAGCGGTATCATCCGGAGATTGTTTTGTTTGCAGGTTTTAGCTCCACAAAAAAAAATATTTTGGATGAGCTTGACCAGGTGGTTAATGTTGGAGAATCATTTTTTCTTTTTGAGCCCTTTCCTGCACTGCCCGTAAACTATTCAGTAGAAACGGTAGTAGAATGCCTGCAGATGGTTTGTGATAAACCAGTACCGGCGGCTATTACAGAAGATATTATTAAACTGGATGAAACAAATACAGACGAAATGTTTTCGCTGGTAAGCAAAGTATTTCCCGGTTATTACCTGCCGCACACAAGGCGCATGGGAGAGTATGTTGGCATTTTTGATGATGGCCGGCTGCTGGCAATGGCCGGTGAAAGATTAAGCATGGATGGATTTACAGAAGTAAGTGCGGTGGTTACACACCCGGCTTATACAGGCCGCAGGTATGCACAACAATTGATATCGCATCTTAACAATAAACACAGGCAGGCGGGCATCATTCCCTTTCTGCATACCGGTGCAAACAATGAAAGGGCGATTAAAATTTATGAGTTGCTTGGGTATAAAAAAAGAAGAATTATATCCGTCACAAAAATTAAAAGAATAAGATAGCCCGTACAGTATTTGTTTTGTAAGAGGAATATAATTTCAGAAGCATATTTTTCAATCGCTGTCAGGGTTTAGCTCTATTGTTTGAAAATATTTATTCTTACTTTTGCTTATCGCTACCGTAGCAGAACAATTTTTATAAATAATATTTTGAATAATGAGCTACAAAATATCATTTCAGGAAAGGGCGCAATTGGCACAAACAGCATTATCCAAACAGCAGCCAGTTACCTTAGCGCAAGCCAAAAGGCAAGTGGAAAAATTATCCCAGATGAGTTCACAAAAGAACAAGAAGCAGCGGAGCTAAAACAATTTACTGAAATACATAAGCTTTGGTATCCTCCTATTTTAACCGAAGCAACTAAAATTGGTGAAGGTGCAGAGCAAAAAGTTTTTCTACAAAAAAATGGTACTACTGTCGTAAAAATAAATGATGCCATATTTTATCTTTCATGGATAGATTACTTCAACAGTTTACTTTTCCACAATTATTATTTTCCTGATACCGCCTACAATCTTTTAGGATTTATAGAAAAGCAATCAGTTTTATATGCTGTAGTAGAGCAGCCTTTTGTGAGATCGGATGCTTTAACAAATCTTGATGATGTAAAAATATTTATGGAAGCCAATGGTTTCCTGGTGAAAAAGAACAATGATTATTATCATCCCAAAACAGGGTTGATACTGGAAGATTTGCATGAAGGAAATGTATTGACACAAAACGGGATATTATATTTCGTAGATACTGTATTCTACATAAGATAAATATCAACCACTGCTGCAAAGTCTTGTGTGGAGACAGTTTCGGTAATCTCTAAATTATAGTGTAATAAGTTCAGTTGTACAAAAAAGCTGGAATGAATATCAATTTCATTCCAGCTTTTTGCAACGATAAAAAAATTATCTTTTTACAGGCAGAAAACTTAATAAGCGGATGTGATTGATATTGCTGTAATCGTATTGGTACAGTCCGTTATTGCATACCACCATCGCTTTATTATTGGCTGTAATAATATCGTACGGTTCATTGCTTGCAATTTGCTGCATCAATAGTAATGCGGCCGGCTGTGCTGCATTATAAATCTTTACCGCAGTGTTATCACAAATAAAAAGCAGGTTGCCATCTTTACTAAGCCCGGTTGGTTTTGTAAGCTGGTAAGTTTTTACCAATTGAGGATGCTGCAGATCGTTCACATCAATTACATTCAGTTCATTTGTTTCTCCGCCACACCAACTCTCTGCATGTAAGGTTACATACGCATAATGCCCATCGGTGATAACAGGATCGCAGGCACGGCCATGTGTGAATTGTCCCGCTTGTACCGGATGCGCCGGATCACTTACATCATACATGAACATGCCAATTGCAGAACCTAAAAACAATTTATCTTCAAAAGGAAAAACAGTTTGCAGATCGAAGCCGGCAAAAAAACTGGAATCTAGTATTGGTGAAGCAGCATTGCTGATATCAACAATGCTTAGGCTGTGCATTTCCGTAATAGCATATAAATGATCATTCATTAACACCATGCCCGCCATAGAACCTGCGGTTCCGGTTGAAGATTTTATTGCACCAGCTGCGGTTGCTAACGGCCCCATATTATCGAAACAAAAATTACAATTAACAGGATATTGATCTGCAGGCACCGTGGTATCTTTTTCTATCCAGTCAGCAGCCACCTGATCATCTATGTATGCCATGTGGCCATTTACATAACTCCGACCGGTAAAAAAATTATTCAGTGTGCCGGTGATCCTTGCCTGGCGTGGATTTGCAATGTCGAGTGCCAGCAGGTCGGTGTACATGTCGGCATACAGTGTATTGCCTTTGATGGCAATATCAAGGTTGCCGGGAATGGAAAGAAAAGCAATTTGCACCGGACGGGAAGGGTTGCTGTTGTCGATGATATGAATTCCTTTATTTACTTCGTTGAGGTAAATGAAATTATCTTTTATATAAATTTTTCCGGCATGTTCAATTGAGCGATACGAATTGCTGTTGATAGCTGCTAAAACAGCCGCCTTTGATTTGTACACCGGTGTGTAGATGGTATATGTTTTTGTTTGTCCTGTATCGGTCTTCTTACAGGAAGCAAATAGCAGGATGAGACCCATTACTGTCAACAGGTACCATGAAATAAACTGGTTACTTTTTTTCATACACTTAGTTTTGAATGCTGACAACTCCTTTAAGGGGAGGGTTGCATGCTGTGTAAATTTAATTTTTTTTATTCCCTTTCGGGCAAATGTTTTACAACAGTGGTTCATCGTTCTATTAATTTCGCAGGATGACAACCGGGGTAGAACCTGCTTCCTAACTTTTGCTTCATTATCTTTAAAGCCTCATCAACAGGCTTACCAATGCAACATCTTTTAACCCAAATCAATAATTATCATCCACTAAGTGCAGCAGCACAAGCAGCATTGCAAAATTGTTTTGAAAAAATAACACTTTCAAGAAATGATTATTTATTGGGTGAAGGAAAAGTTTGCAAACATTTATATTTTTTAGAAAAAGGAGCGCTGAGAGGTTTTTATAATTTGGATGGGAAAGAAATAACGCACTGGTTTGGTTTTGAAAATGATTTTGTCACTTCTTTTCACAGCTTTATCACCGGCGAACCGGCAGTGGAAAATATTCAGTTACTGGAAGGGAGTATCCTGTGGGCTATTTCAAAAGAGCAACTAACGGAACTGTTTAACCTGCATCATGAAATTGAAAGGCTGATGAGGATTGCTTACGAAAAATATTATATCCGGCTGGAAGAAAGATTTGTAAATGCACAATTTAAAACAGCGAAGGAACGCTACGAAAATTTAATACAGCAAACTTTACATATTTTGGAAAGGGTGCCACTGGGCTGCATTGCATCCTACCTCGGCATCAGCCAGGAAACACTGAGCAGGATACGAAGCCAGTTTTAACATTTGCATTCTCGGTTTTTGATATTTGTCAAAAACTTTGCTGATGGATACGGATAGTTTTGTTTCATAAAAAATAATTATGGAACAAAAACAAATTCAACCGCCTTCTGCTGCTTTTATTGCAGCTTCCTGGTCAGCACTTTTTGTTGGCTTCATTGCTTTCATCATTGGCCTGTGGAATGCCAATATGCAACTGAATGAAAAGGGTTATTATTTTACCGTATTAATGTTTGGCCTCTTTGCAGCCATCTCTGTTCAAAAAGCTGTCCGTGACCAGCTGGAAGGTATTCCCGTAACAAATCTTTATTACGGCATTGCCTGGTTTAGCACCATTTTATCAATCGTATTACTCACTGTTGGTTTATGGAATGCTGACCTGGAGAAAAGTGAAAAAGGATTTTATGCGATGTCTTTTGTGCTTAGCCTTTTTGCATCTATAGCAGTGCAAAAAAATACCAGGGATATGAAAGCTTCTAAAACGGAAGAACCGTTTTAATGCTGCATAAAATTGATGTTTTTGATTGCACGAATTGTGATTTCTAATTACATGAATTATAAATGCCGGGTTTTGCCCCGGCATTTATGTTTGCCACAGATTGCACTAATCATCACAGATTGTTTTTTTCTTTTTTAGATTTTTACTAACTGTTGGTTTGCTGTGCTGATGGTGCCTACTTTTACTTCTTGCAGGATTGATTTTTCCTGGTAGGTTTCGGCGGTGAATATTACTTTGTATTTGCCTGCGGCTACCTGTGTGATGATATATTTGCCTTCTTCATCGGTGGTGGTGGACTTGTTGATGCTTTCTATATTTATTGTGGCGTTCGGTATTGGTGCATTGGTACCGGCATCTGTTATTGTGCCTCTTATGCCTGCTGTGCCGGTACCGCTTGCCAGGTTGAGTACCTGATCGAAGATGAATTGTTTTTTTAAGGCATCTTCATCTTTAAATATTTCCTGGCCATCGAGAAACATTGGCATTAGTGTTTTGTGTATCTCATTGTTGGCAAGGCTTTTTGTTTCTGTATTCTGGAGGCCTTTTTCTTCACTGTCGAGAAAATCCTGGTGCTTGATTTCGAACTCTTGTTTTGCTGTTTGGAAAATGTCTGGAAATGTGCCTGGCATGTTTTGGTTGTTGGAAAGGATGGCTTCGTTGTCGATTATAAAACTGTAGCTACTGGTGAGCAATGCCCTGCATGCTTCCCAATCATCGTTGCCGGCTTTGTGGTAATAGCTTTGGCCGGCTGCTTCTAATTTTGTTTTTTGAAATTCGGGTGGAAAGGCATCTGCAATGTAGCGCTTGAGTTTTTGCCAGTTGGACAAACAATCGGCTGCCAGCTTGGTGAGCTGAATGCGGAAGGTTTCGCTGATGGAGCCTCTTGCCTGTTCGTCGGGGAGCTTGGAGGCGGCTTCGACTTCTGCCAAACGGATGGTGATTAAGTTTGCATCGTACTTTGCTTTAAAATCGAAAAAGCCTGTAAGGTGCTGTGAGCAGGATTGCCAGCCGAGGCGGCATACGGTGTAGAGTTCCTGCTGGGTGCAGTTGAAGGTTCTGATTACCATTGTTTTAATATTTAGGTTAAAAAATAGATTGCCTAAGGATGAAACAGTGGTTGGAGAGGTTAAGATTCAGCTACACATAATTTTTAGTGATACCAAAGTAATAAACAGTTGACAATTAGTGAAGGAAAATGAGTGTTTTTTTATAATTTATAGAATTGGGTATTTTAATAGCAAAGCTTTAGCTGTATTGGTCACTTTCTATTTACTTTTTTGTCTTGATACAAAAAGTAACAAAAAAAATCAAGGCTGCATAAAAAAGACTAAAAATTTGAATGATTGGCTAAAATGAAATTAAGTTCGAACTGTTGGATAACACCAGGCTTTAGTGCGGCTTACAGGCAAATAACAAAGCCTAACATTTGTAACATCAATTTCATTTTTTAACGCTAATCATTCAAATTTTCTTAACGCTTTTTTTATGAGGCCACCCTAAATGCAGTAACAGTTTTTGTATGTGCTTATTCTACCTAATCCTAATAATTTATTTGTATTGTTTTTTTTACATGGCTGCCTGCATGTTTTTTAATGGGTATTTGTGATGGCTTACGGTATGCTGCAAGTGAATTACAGTTGTTTGCAAATGGATTATTGTTGTTTGCAAATGGATTATTGTGGTTTGCAAGTGTGTTATGGTGGTTTGCAAGTGTGTTATGGTGGTTTGCAAATGGATTATTGTGGTTTGCAAGTGTGTTATGGTTGTTTGCAAATGGATTATGGTTGTTTGCAAGGGTATTATTGTTGGTTGCAAATGGATTATTGTGGTCTGCAAGGGTGTTATTGTTGGTAAAATGGAGGTAATGTGTATTTTTTAGGCTAAAAACCTATTTGACCAAATATTTTGGTTGTTTTTAGTGCTTGGGTGCTTTTTGGGTTGTTAAAAAATGCTGGTAAGACTTTATTATAATTTGGCTCTGTAACTGCGGCGGGCTGGCTTGGGCCAGACCCGCCTGGGAAACGTTGGGGGAGACTTGATGCGGAAGGAGTGTAACAGGGTTTATTTGCTAGAAAGCTTGAAAATTTGTTTTTTGAAAATTTTCACCTCTAATTTTTTTAATTTCTTCCCAGTCTCTGTAAGGCATTTTATACCTTTCTTCTGTAAAGTATTCTCTCCAGCGCCAAAAGCACAATGGGTTACGCCAAAATAGACGATAAAATTTAGTGCTTACAGACTTGCCGAATCGGTTTTTATATAATATCAGGCTTTTATTAATAGAGACTGAATCAAATTTACACATCCCTGCTGATTTAAAAATATCATCTCTACAAGTCATTGATCCATCACCGTTGCTATAGCAATAATGATCTTCATCAATAATTAAATGCAGAATATTATAGATCGGCGGAATATTACTCAA
This sequence comes from Chitinophagaceae bacterium, assembly GCA_031368105.1. Lineage (GTDB taxonomy): Bacteria > Bacteroidota > Bacteroidia > Chitinophagales > Chitinophagaceae > Ferruginibacter. The sequence goes on along the minus strand of JANLQY010000137.1, from coordinate 11,546 downwards.
AAGGAGTACTATCGAAAATATTATAATTAATTTGAGTTTCATTTTTGAAAAAAAACAATAGCAGTTTAACTATTCTTTTAGTATTGTAAATATTCTTGGCTCTCCACTTTTATACTGTAATTAAATAAAACCATTGTTTTTTGCTTTTAAATTAATTGTAAGGATACCTTCTTTCTCTGCTCCCTTTTCTTTAACAACTACCTGATAAATTGTTTGTCCAATTGTATAATCACTGTTCCATTTACATTTTTTACCGACAACTTTAAATGCAATAAATATATTATTACCTTTTGAATCCATACATACGGAAATGCTATCTTCTTTGAAGAAAAAGTTAAGAGGCAGATGAATTTTCTGATTTACATTGCCTAAGCTATCTGTTTTAATTACTTTATTTTTAGGGCATATCTCTTGTGATCTGGCAACTAAACAAAAAAACATAAAACATTGAGTAAATACAACTATACAGGCGTTCTTTTTTTGCATGAATATCATTTTCTATTTTTAAAAATTAGCAATAATTTTTTTAATATATCTTTCTGAATATGGAAGCATAAAACCCAATATAAAGATACAAGACAGGCTTTCTAACATTCCCGAACTTGTTATAGCTGGACGAACAATTACAAAAATATTCAAAGGAATATAAATGGCTATCATACTCATAATACAAGTTAGAAATGCAGTTTGTAATATTGATAACCTAATTTTTTTTAAAATTAATTTAATAACTATCAAGTATCATAAATATAAGTATAGAGTAATGGCCATATAACTACCAATTTTATTTACCAAAGTGTCACTTGAATACTTCCGCATCTCATTTAAGGTATTAGCGGAATAAAATAGTAGCTTATCCTCCAAATAATTTATAAAGCCTCCAATGATAGATAGTAATAGTAAGTTAATAATTGTGGCAATTATTTTTTTTAACATCCCAGCCTCTGTTTTAGTTGTGCAAAATAAATTGTTCCAATGAGAAAGTCTTATTCCTAGCAACATCTCTTTCTCCGAGCCTTGTGCGATGGCAAGGTCCTTGCTGGGAACTAATTGATGCCATTGTTTGTACTACATGGTTGTAGTTGAAGGCCGGTGAAAATTGATATACTGCTTAATGGCTGCCGGATAGGAATGGATAGCCGGGACTGAAGATGAGAAATGATTTATTGATGACAGCCCCAAACTTTTATGTAATGTATTATTCTTCAGTCGTAAAAAATTGTGGCACAACCTTTGGCAATCATTACTTTTATACAACACAACTACACCATGAAAAAAATCGCTGTCATTATTTTACTGCTGGTATCTATGGCTCCCAATAGCTTTTCGCAAAAAAAGAAAATGGGGAAAGAAACAATTATCCGAATTGAAATGGAACTGTTTAGCCGAAGGGGGCGTACCGAACTTACCATTACCAAAGACTCTGCCATCAGCATTGGCAGAACGGATAAGCAATTTATATTGCTGACAACAAAACAATGGAAAAGTTTGGTAACCTCATTAAAGGGAGTGAAGTTGCCAGGCATTGCATTGCTGGTATCGCCTACAAAAGACCGTGAGTTTGATGGTGCACAGCATTGCAAAATTTCTATCTCTACAAAAAAGAATAAATACGAGTCGCAATACTTTGATGAGGGCAGGCCAATGAAAAAACTGCAGCGGCTGTATGATGCCATTGCTGCCATTAGAAATGAAATAAATAATAACGGAAAATAATTGGGCAATAAAAAATGCAGGGCCTAACCTGCATCAATAAAATTAGTTTGTAAAATTTTTACTCTTTCGGAAAATTTTGATCTGCTTTTACTTCTTCTATCTGCTGCATGTGGCGGTTGCTGTGGGCACCGATAAATAATATCATTTGGTAACAATCGAAACTTCCCACCGGTAATGTGGCCACATGATTACGCAGGTCGGCATCTGTGTTTTTAATGTAGTTAATGAGCTTGCCACGGTTTTCTTTAAAAGAAGTGATTGCTTCTTCCATTGTTTTAAAGCCCGTGTTCTGTGGCTCAAACGGGGTAAAGGTTTTTACTTTTTTTGCACGGCTTTCAATATTTTTCATTACTTCTTCATCGGTCATTTTTATCTCTGCCCTCTTTTCAGGATTAGCAGCCTGGCCAATATTGCCTTCTGTCATTTTCCAAAGCCCGATTTCGGTGGCGGCAATATGCTTCATGCAATCTTCCACACTCCATTTGTCTTCTGCAGGTTTAAATTTTAGCTGGGCTTCACTTAATCCTTTTACAGATTCCAGCACTCCCTTTTCTGTTTCTTTTAAAAATTTAGCAGCAGATTTTTTTTCTTTTTTCGACAGGCCATTGTCAGACGGGATAAAGGACAAGCCGGCAAAAATGGCAACGCAAAGCAGTAACTTTTTCATGATAAAATATTTTAGTTAAAAATTATTGAGGATGCTTGTGAATGAACCGGAAAAGTAGAAAAAATAATTTTAAAATACAATGCTTACCCCAAAATAAAAACAGCAACATGTCTTTTTTTTATTATCTTAACCAGTCATTTGATCACCTTAAATTTTTTATATGAAAAAGACTGTATTGCTGGTAAACGCATGTTTACTGGCATTGGCGCTGCTTGCTCAGCCGGCACCCAAAAAGTATCCTTTGGTGGATATCGCTTTCAAAAAATTTGTGCTAAGCAACGGGCTTACCTTAATTGTGCATGAAGACCACAAAGCTCCTATTATTGCTTTCAATGTGTGGTACCATGTGGGCAGTAAAAATGAAAAGCCGGGCAAGACGGGCTTTGCACATTTGTTTGAACACCTGATGTTCAACGGAAGCGAACATTTTAATGATGACTATTTTAAATTGATGGACCAGATAGGTGCCACTGATTTAAATGGTACTACCAATAATGACCGTACTAATTATTTTGAAAATTTTCCTGTTGCGGCGCTTGATAAAGTATTGTGGATAGAAAGTGACCGGATGGGTTTTTTACAAAAAGCCATTGACTCTCCCAGGCTGAACGAACAGCGGGGTGTGGTGCAGAATGAAAAACGGCAGGGAGAGAACCAGCCTTATGCAGTGGCAGAAGAACTAACGGTAAAGAGCACTTATCCTTCAGGTCATCCATATTCCTGGACGGTGATAGGCGCCATGGAAGATTTAAATGCAGCTTCGCTGGATGATGTGAAGGAATGGTTTAAAACTTATTATGGCCCCAACAATGCAGTGATTTGTATTGCAGGAGATATTAAGGCAGAGGATGCACTGGAAAAAGTAAAAAAATATTTTGGTAATATTCCTGCCAGTCCGCCAATAGCCAAGCATGCTGCATGGACAGCAAAGATGATTGGCAATCATTATCAGCTGGCGCAGGACAGGGTGCCGCAGGGACGTATTCAAAAAACATGGAACACACCGGGCTGGGGTACCCCAGAAATGACCTACCTCAATATTTTAATGGACATATTAACCAACGGCAAAACATCCAGGCTGTATAAAAGACTGGTGTACGATGATCAGCTGGCCAGTAACGTTTTTGCCTACACACAGGAAAATGAAATTGGTGGACAGTTCAACCTGTTTGCTGATGCCAAACCGGGAGTGACGTTGAGTAAAATAAACGATGTGATGAATGATGAACTAAAAAAAATATTGCTCACTGGCGTTACACCAGCTGAACTGGAAAGAGCCAAGACAAGAGCCTTCACCGGTTTTATAAAAGGTGCCGAACGCATTGGAGGCTTTGGTGGAAAGAGTGATATACTGATTCAGAACGAAGTGTTTGGCGGCAGCCCGGATTATTTTAAAACTGTGTATAAAAGAATAGCGGATGCAACAGCTGCTAATATTAAAGATGCAGCAACTGCATGGCTGGCAAATGGAGAATACCGGCTGGATATTCTTCCTTACGGAAATTTTTCTGCTGACTCATCAGCCTTAGACAGAAGTGTGCAGCCCGCCATGGGTGCAGCTGCTGTGGTAAAATTTCCGGAGGTAAAAGAATTTACATTGAGCAATGGTTTGAAGGTTTCATTTGTACAAAGAAAAGCGGTTCCGGTTGTAAACATGTCGTTGATGATGGATGCAGGTTATGCTGCAGACCAGTTTGGTTTACCAGGCCTTGCATCGCTTACCGGCCAGATGCTGACGGAAGGAACAAAAACGAAAACCTCTTTACAAATAAGCGATCTGCAGGCAGACCTTGGAGCAGGTGTAAGCAGCCGATCTGACCTTGATAAAACTTACTTATCCCTGAACGCACTGACTACTAATTTTGATGCGTCTTTATCATTGTTTACAGATGTTTTGCTCAATCCATCTTTTCCACAAAAAGATTTTGACCGGGTAAAGAAAGAGCAATTACTTTCTATCAAACAGGAGCAGGCACAGCCGGTTTACATGGGGCTGCGGATACTTCCAAAGTTATTGTATGGCAAGGGTCATGCATACAGCAATCCTTTTACCGGCAGCGGTACAGAAGAATCGGTTGGCAAAATAGTAAGGGATGATTTAGTGAAATTTCATCAGGCATGGTTTGTACCAAACAATGCCACGCTTGCTGTGGTTGGAGATATTAGTGCAGATGAATTAAAAACAAAACTGGAAAAAAGTTTGGCCGGATGGAAAGCTAAAACAGTTCAGCAAAAAAATATCAGCGAAGTGGCATTGCCCAATCAGCCGGTGGTATATATTATTGACAAACCCGGCGCACTGCAGTCAATTATCTTTGCAGCACAGATCAGTCCTTCTGCAAAGGACCCGGATTATGAAGCGATACAAATGATGAACAAAATATTGGGTGGAGAATTTACTGCCCGTATTAACATGAACCTTCGGGAAGATAAGCATTGGAGTTATGGAGCTTTCTCTGTTAATATTGATGCAAAAGGCCCCAGCTTTTTTACCGGTTATGCACCGGTGCAAACGGATAAAACAAAAGAGTCGGTAATAGAATTACAAAAAGAGTTGACCCAATATGTAAATGATAAACCTGCTACCGAAGCGGAGTTTAATAAAGTAAGAGGTAACTCCATATTGCAGTTGCCCGGCACCTGGGAAACCAATGGCGCTGTATTGAGTTCATTAAATGATGTTATAAAATATGACCGTGGTATTCCTTATCTTAATGGCTATGCTGCCATGTTGCAGAATATGCAGCTGCCAAATATTCAAAGTGCAGCCAAAAAAGTTATCAATCCCCACAGCCTTACCTGGGTGATAGTGGGAGACCGTTCTAAAATTGAAAAAGTAATCCAGGAATTGAATATTGGCCCGATCAAATACATTGATTCGGAAGGGAAGGAAGTGAAATAAAAATAAGAAGTAGTTTAAAAAAGCAAAAGCCCCTGATTTTATTGGGGGCTTTTAATATTGTTGAATAAATTTTTTATTGAAAACTATTTCAGCATCTCATCCATATTGCGGTCGTTGTCAATTTTTCCTTTGGCTTCCAGCATCCGCATGTCTTTGGCATCTTTCAAAAATTCGGAGGCAAAGATGAATTCGTTGAGGCGTTCGTTTTTTGAAAAAATAATTTCCTGGTTGTTACCGCTCCACTCATGCTGGCCCTGGTACATGTACAAAATGTTTTCGCCAATTTCCATTACGCTGTTCATGTCGTGGGTGTTGATGACGGTGGTCATGTTAAATTCTTTGGTGATTTGGTAAATGAGTTTGTCAATCACCATGCTGGTTTGTGGATCAAGGCCGGAGTTGGGTTCATCACAAAATAAATATTTTGGATTGAGCACAATGGCCCTGGCAATGCCCACCCTTTTTTTCATACCGCCACTAATCTCTGCCGGAAATTTTTTGTTGGCATCCACCAGGTTTACCCTTGCCAGCACTTCGTTTACCCGTTGCTGTTTTTGGGCAGTGCTGTCTTTGGTAAACATATCCAGCGGAAACATTACGTTCTGTTCCACCGTCATGCTGTCGAATAGGGCAGAACCCTGGAACAGCATACCGATTTGCTGCCGCAACAACTTTCTGTCTTCTTCACTCATGTCGGTAAAGCTGGTGCCGTCATAAATAATTTCTCCACGGTCTGGTTCTATCAATCCCACCAAACACTTTTGCAGCACCGTTTTGCCGCTGCCGCTGGTGCCAATGATGAGGTTGCATTTGCCGGTCTCCATTTTATGGCTCACTTCATTCAGCACCACTTTGTCGCCAAACTGTTTGAAAATATTTTTAAACTCAATCATTTTATTATACTGCGGTTATTGAAAAATTTAGAGTGCCTGTGTTGGTTGCCCAATAAAGATAAAATGTACAAGAGTGCGACGCCAATGAAGCATAATTCATATACTGCAGACCGGTACAAAAAATTTATCCGGGTGGGTTCAATAATAATTGTGATAATACATAATCTGCCAGCAGCAGCATGATACAACTTACCACCACACTTTTGGTGCTGCTGCGGCCAATTTCCAATGCGCCGCCTTTTACATAATAACCGTAATACGCCGGAATACTGCTGATGATAAAAGCAAAGGTGTAAGATTTTATCAATGCAAAAGTTACATTGTACGGAACAAAATTACTGAGCAATCCTTTGGTAAACTGTTCCGGCGTAAGGATGCCCGATGCCACGCCGGCAATTCTTCCACCCAATATGCCCAATACCATGGAAACCACTACCAGCATGGGTATGGTGACCAGTGACGCTGCAATTTTTGGCATCACCAAATATGATTTTGTGTTGATGCCCATGATTTCCAGTGCATCTATCTGTTCGCTTACCCTCATGTTGCCCAGCTCACTGGCAATCTTGCTGCCGATAACGCCGGCGAGTACAATACAAACCAATGTGGGTGCAAATTCGAGTATTACGGTATCCCTTACAATTTGTGCAATGGTTTCTTTGGGGATGATGGGGCTTACCAGCTGGTAGGCTGTTTGCACCGCACTAACGGCGCCGATAAAAAATGAAATGATGGTAACAATGCCGAGAGAGCCGATGCCGATATCACTACACTGGTGCATAAATTCTTTCCAGTACATCTTCATATTTTCCGGCCGGGAAAACATTCCTTTTATCATCAGCAGGTAACGGCCAAAGTCTGTAAAAAATGTCATAAGGCAAATGTATTGAAAAAAACGGGTTTGGGATTTTAAGTAAATCCAATGTGATTTTTGTTGTCGGGATTTGTTTTAGTTTGGGTGGGTTGTTGTAATTGATTATTTTTAATTGGGGCAATGTAAGAGTTACCTGTAATTAAATGATACGACACATTACTATATTATTAATGCTGATAATTATTTTAATTTCTTGTCATGACTTCTCATCAAAAGACAAATCTTCTCATAAGACTTTTATTTCCATAAATACTAAAAATGAGATAGGCACTTTACATACTGCAAAAAAAATCGATGATGTAAATACATTAATAGCATTACTTAATGACAGTTCTGACCTTGAAGCAGAACAAATTGGTTTTACTGGAAAACCAAGTAAGAGCTATAAATATTTTGAGCGTCTGACAGAAATCGCAAAAGACTCAACGCTACTTCGCCTAACATATCATACTAATCCTAAGCTAAGGATTTATGGAATGTGGGCCTTGGCAAACAAGAATAAGGAGCTCGCTTTAGAACAAATAAAAAGGCTAAAAAAAGACAAAACCAGTGTAATATATTATTCAGGATGTATAAAAATGGATTTACCTCTTTCTTATTTAGCTTTGGCACACTTTGACAGTTCGGATATGAAAATAAAGTTCACTTCAAACAAAGGTTATTTAAACATTGACGTAGAATAACTGAAGCCAGCATGGATGCTCAGCCCTTGTGGACATCATTTAAAAACTTTCAACTTAAATCATTCATTAAAAAAGAAAAAAATGAAACCAGGTGCATTTTCAATAAGCCTTAATGTGAAAGACATTAAAGTTTCCAGGCAATTTTATGAAAACCTCGGCTTTGCAGTATTTGCAGGCGGTGAAGAAAAAAGATACTTCATCATGAAAAATGGCAATGCGCTGATCGGGCTATTTCAGGGAATGTTTGCCAATAATATTTTAACCTTTAACCCTGGCTGGGATGAGAATGCCGGCAAAGTGGAACCATTTGATGACATAAGAGCAATTCAGCACCAACTTAAAAGTAAAGGGGTTAAGTTAGAGAACCAGCTTGATGAAAACAGTTCAGGTCCTGCCAGTTTTATCCTGCTCGATCCTGATGGTAATACCATCCTGTTTGACCAGCATGTTTAGCATGGATTCAGCCAATGAAAATAATAGCTACAGCTTTTTCTGATCCGTCTGCAAAAACTCTTTTAAATGCTGGTAAATTACCTGCGGCATAGTGCTGCATTTGCTGAAACCCTTGCTGTCGTGGTGATACAGGGCAAGTTCTGCTGCCAGTTGTTTTATTTTTTCCGGAGTGGAAAGTTCTTCATCTGCTGCAGCCACTCTTAAATCCCGTAGCCGCTGCCGCTGTGCTTTGATGCGCCGGATGATCTGCGATCTTTCTTCCTGCTGGTATTGTTTTATCACATCGGGGTGCAGGTGCTGCTGCACCAGTTCCACAAAAATATTGTTCTCTTTAAAAAATTGCGGCAGGTAAATATTTTTACTTCCTTCATAACACTGCTGGTCAAAATCGATGGCCCGGATACGAAACTGTATGTCGTCAAAATCCTGGGTGATGTCAAAAATAAAATTGTAGCTCCGCATGTCGCCCAGCAAACGGATGAAGCAGCGCTCATTAAATTTTACAAATTCTTTCGCTATTTTTTTAACATTAAACTCCGGCCGGCTGATGTATTCTTTTACAAACATATCACCCGGTATGCCGGAAATATGTTCTTCTGCCAATGTGTTTTCATTCACCAAAAAATTGATCCAGTAGGGCGACAGCAGGTGTTCCAGTTCCATTCCAAATATCCTGGATGAGTCGGCTATTTTGATGTAGAAGTAATCATACACTTCATTGTAGTTGTTCACTATTTTTATCCGGAAAGGTTTGGAGTTGCCAAACAGGCAGTAATCAATCCTTTCAATGTGGAGGTGTTCTTCGGCCTGTGTATTGCCGCTTGACTTTAGTAAAGAATAAATCCTTTTTAAAGAAGCATGTATTTCATCTGTCATCACGGGATTGTAAAAAACGGTTTCCCAAAAAGTATCTTTTCCTTTACTGTCAGTAACCGGTATGCCAAAATCAAAATGCTTTAAAATATCGTACGATACAGGCAATGAAATTTCCCTGCCATACCGCTTAAGGTACTTTTTAAAAGGTTTGCTTACAGCAAACGTCAGTTTCTTTTTGCTGATATGGTCATTGTATTCGGCCTGCATTACATATCATGCGATGTTTTTTTAAATCCTTTCCACAAGCCCTTTTTCTTAGCAGCTTCTTCTGATTCGGCAGACGAGTTTTTTATCTGTGCATCCACCACCGCAATCAGTACTACATTAAAAATAGAACGGATGGAACTTCCTAACTGCAACACATGCACCGGTTTTTTTAATCCCAGCAAAACAGGCCCGATGGAATCGGCGCCACCAACTTCCTGTAGTAAATTGTACGCAATATTACCTGCAGCAAGGTTAGGAAAAATAAGGGTGTTCACTTCACCATCCAATAATTCTGTAAATGGATAATTATCTTTTAAAATTTCTTTGTTAAAAGCCAGGATGCCCTGCACTTCTCCATCACAAATTAATTGAGGGTCTTTTACTTTTACCAATTCCCTTGCATGCCTTACCAGTTTGGCTTCTTCGCCATCGCTGCTGCCAAAGTTGGAGTAGGAGAGCATGGCAATACGGGGCACAATATTAAACTGTTTTACTTCTTTTGCCACCAGCAAAGTGATCTCTGCCAGTTCTTCTGCCGTAGGGTTAAAGTTGATGGTGGTATCTGCTAAAAACAAGGGCCCCCGTTTGGTAAACATGATGTACATGCCGGCAATTTTTTTCACACCATCTTCTGTTCCGATGGTTTGTATTGCAGGCTTGATGGTATCAGGATAATTTCTTGTAAGGCCACTGATCATGCAGTCTGCTTCGCCTGTTTCAACCATCATGCAGCCAAAGTAATTTCTGTCTTTCATTACCTTGTAGCTCTCATGTTTGTTCATTCCTTTGCGTTGGCGTTTTGTAAAAAACAGGTCAGCAAACTTCTTTCTCATTTCTTCATGTTCATCATCTTTCGGATTGATGACCGGCATGTCTTCCAGGTCAATGCTGTTGTCCAGCGCCATTTTCTTTATCCTGTTTACATCGCCTAACAGTATTGGATAGCCCACACCTTCTTCCTGCACCATTTGTGCCACTTTCAGTATCTTGATATTTTCAGCATCTGCAAATACCACTCTCTTCGGATCTTTTCTTGCCTTGTTGCCAATTACCCTGCTCAGCTGGTTATCCAGTCCCAGACGTTTGTTCAATGAAAGTTCGTATGCTTCCCAATCCTGTATCGGGTATTTTGCCACGCCACTTTCCATTGCTGCCTTGGCCACCGCAGGCGCTACGGTAGAAAGCAGCCGTGGGTCAAGTGGTTTTGGAATGATGTAATTGGGACCAAAGGAAATGGTTTTTTCATTGTAAGCCAGGTTTACAATATCCGGCACCGGCTCACGGGTCAGTGCTGCCAAAGCCTTTACTGCTGCCAGTTTCATGGCTTCATTAATAGTAGTTGCCCTTACATCAAGTGCACCTCTGAAAATATACGGAAAGCCCAGTACATTGTTTACCTGGTTGGGATAATCACTTCTGCCGGTAGCCATTATCACATCCTTACGGGCATCAGTAGCCGCTTCATATGTGATCTCCGGGTCGGGGTTGGCCATGGCAAAAACGATTGGATGTTTGGCCATGCTTTTCACCATTTCCGGGCTTACCACATTGCCTGCACTTAGGCCAATAAATACATCTGCATCTTTAAATGCCTGTGCCAAATCGTAGTCTTTATATTTTTCATCAACACAAAAATCTTTTTTAAGGTCTTCCACATCCGGCCTTCCCTTGTACAGTATTCCCTTTCTGTCGAACACCATGAAGTTGCTGTGTTTGGCACCCAGAGATTCATACAATTTCATACAGGCCATGGCGGCAGCACCGGCTCCGTTTACTACTATCCGTACTTTATCAATTTTCTTTTTCTGCAGTTCCAGTGCATTCAGCAATGCCGCAGCAGAGATGATTGCAGTGCCATGCTGGTCGTCATGCATCACGGGTATCTTCAGCAGCTCCTTTAGTTTTTGTTCAATGTAAAAACATTCCGGTGCTTTGATATCTTCCAGGTTGATGCCGCCAAAAGTTGGTTCCAGTGCTTTTACAATCTGCACAAATTTTTCCGGATCTGTTTCATTGATCTCAATGTCAAACACATCAATGTCTGCAAATATTTTGAACAGTACTCCTTTCCCTTCCATCACCGGTTTGCCAGCTTCGGGGCCTATATTTCCCAAACCCAATACAGCGGTACCATTGCTGATAACACCCACCAGGTTTCCTTTGGCAGTATATTTATATACATCTTCCGGGTTGGCCGCTATCTCCAGGCAAGGCTCTGCCACACCGGGAGAATAAGCAAGCGAAAGGTCACGTTGTGTTTTGGCTTCCTTGGTGG
>JANLQY010000111.1:0-5830 GCA_031368105.1 Chitinophagaceae bacterium | reverse complement strand
TGGTGGGAACCACTTCAATTTTTCCCGGTCTTCCTTTGGAATGATATTCCAGCGCCTGTTGTTTTCTTAATTCTTTCGACATAAATATTTGCCCCTATCCCCTAAAGGGGGATGATTTTATTTCGTAATTATTTTTTGTAACTGGCATTTAATCTTCTATCGGCTTCATTTTTATTGCCAAAGCTATAGACTCTTATACTGTGTATCATTATGTAATATTTTTTTAACCGCATAGGTTAGAAATTTCAGCTACTGTATCAGCGTTTTTTATTAAAGCAATCGTCATTTAAAAGTGCTGCAAGGTACAAAAATCATTATCATTCAAAATAAACATTGCCAGTTACATTTTTACCTGTCCAGATCTTTTTTTATTCCTCTTTCTGAATCATTAATATTTACCTGCAATTAGTAATAGGATTTATTTGGCAGATGAATATGGATTATAATTATCTTGCAACAAAACATTCATTATGGCAGATGTACAACTACCTACGCAACCATCAAAGGCAGGCAACTGGTTTAAAAATTTTTTAAAAAAGGTGATGGTATTTGTAATCATAGCTGGTATTTTATACCTCGTAGTTGCTTATATGTTGGCGGCAGTTTTTGTGTACAGCAAAGGCGACCGGATTGGATATATTTATAAATTTTCCAACAAAGGATATGTATTTAAAACAAATGAAGGTATTTTGAAAACAGGGTTTGTAAATATTGGCAACACTACCACACCCAATGAAGAATGGGAATTTTCTGTAGCAGAAGACAGTGTGGCAAACCAGATAACAAAGCTGGATCAGCGGGTGGCAGTAAAATTGTATTACAGAGAATATTACACCAAATTATTTTTCAGGGGCGATACAAAATATTTTGTGTACCGGATGGATAAGATGCCGGCGCAATAATTTTACATTCGCTTAACTGTACAATAAAAATATAACCGGCTTTTTATGAAAGTCGGTTTTTTCTTTTTTCCAATCGGCCACCGTTTTTGTTTTTACATATTCGTTGGCACCCGTCAGTTCTGAAGCGATACAGATCCTGGTAGTTGGTTTGCAGGTTTTCAGCAGGGTTTCAATCAGCTGGTTATTGCGGTAAGGTGTTTCAATAAAAATTTGTGTACTGTTTTTTTTCTGTGAAGTAATTTCTAATTCTTTAATTGCTTTGGCTCTTTCATTGATGTCAATAGGCAAATAACCAATGAATTCAAACTGCTGTCCGTTCATACCGCTTGCCATCAGTGCCAGCAGGATAGAACTTGGCCCCACCAAAGGTTTTACAGTGGCATTCATTTGCTGTGCCACTTCTATCAATGCCTGCCCGGGATCTGCAACACCAGGGCAGCCGGCTTCACTGATGATGGCAATATTTTTTTCTTCCTTTATCTTTTGCTTGAAATTATTTTTTTGTTCTTCCTCTGCTTTGTGAATAGCAAACCATTCGTAATCGTCAATTACTATTTCTTTGCAGATGCTTTTTAAAAAGCGCCGGGCTGTACGTTCGTTCTCTGCAAAAATTATCTGGCAGTTTTTTACTGCATCCATAATGTAAGGAAGAATCGTGTGAGTGGCTGTTTCATCCAGTAAGCTGGGGATTAAATAAATGGTACTGCTCATGGCTGCTGTTTAGTTTTTAATAAACTTAAGGTGGCGGCAATCACTGCATAACTGGGTGCCAGTATCCATCCCACTACAATGATCATGTGCATTAAATAAAACACAATGCCATTGCCAATGGCCAGTCCTTTGTGCTTATTGATAAATGCAATGCTTTGTGTAGTGGATAATTTATTTCTTTCACTGCTGTAATCCAGCATGGAAAAACCAAGGTAATAACATTCTATCAGCAATGCAAAAAATGGGGTGAACCATCCGACCACAGGAATGAAAGAAAGGATTAAAATAGAAACTGTATAAACGGTTTGCCATAAAGCATTTCTAAAAGCCAGCCTGATACCTCTTGCCGCATCTTTTATTAGTTGTGCAAAGCTGAAAGGAAATTCTTTTCCTTCCATGATGGCTTCTGTCTTTTCACTTAGGTAAGCAAACAGCGGCGAGCCAATGATGAGAAAAAGATATTTGAACAATGAAAAGTATAAGAGCATCAGCACGAGCTTCAGTATTACCTGGCCAAAGATGAATAAAAATTTCAGCCAGCCGCCTTCTATTGCATTCATCCATTTTCCCAGCCCGGTAATGTTTAAAAGCTGCTGGATGGCAATATCACTGCTGTTCCAGAAAAGAATAATGCCTGCAAAAAAAAGGATGGCGTAAATAATACCGGGAACAAAAATCCATTTCCATAAACGGTGCTTTACAATAAAGCGGTGTGCTTCAATGTAAGATTGTATAGCGATGATAATTTCTTTCAGCATTCGTAATTGGGGGTGATGGTTTTTTTGATATTGGATTTTAAATACACACAGCTCTGTTTATCTTCATGGATAAAATTACAGTAAGTTGAAGAAATTAAAGGCAGATTTTTATTTGAGCAAAAATGTGTTGCAGGTTGCAAAGGATTTATTGGGCAAAATAATCGTTACCAATATTGATGGCATACATACCAGCGGAAGGATAGTGGAGACAGAAGCCTACATTGCTATTATTGATAAAGCCTCACATTCTTACAATGGCAAACGCACTAACCGCAATGAACACATGTATGCAAAGGGCGGTGTGTCGTATGTGTATATCTGCTACGGGATGCACCATTTATTTAATGTGGTAACGAATGAAAAAAATATTACGGATGCAGTGCTGGTAAGGGCTGTAGCGCCAATGGAGGGGATAGAAGATATGCTGATAAGAACTGGGAAAAAGATTGCTGATTATACTTTAACCAAAGGCCCGGGCAATGTGTGCAAGGCTTTAGGCATTGCTAAAATTCATTCTGGTATTTCTTTGAATGGCAAAGAAATATTTATTGCAGATGATGCTTATTCATTAACTGCAGATGCCATTGCTGCCAGCAAACGGATTGGTATAGATGGAGCAGGTGCAGACGCTTTGCTGCCTTATCGTTTTTATGTAAGGGGTAATAAGTATGTGAGTGGGAGACCGGTGAAATGAAAGGAGTTTAGAAAGTTTAGTTTTATTCTTCATCATAAACAAATTGTCTTTACCGCACTTTAAAATATTCCACCATCTCCTCATAAGCAGATTCGCCGCCGGCAATATCTTTTATGATCGTTCCTTTTTCCATCAACAAAATACGGGTACATACTTCCGATACATGATTGATGTCGTGGCTGGATACGAGGATGCAAAGTTGCTTTTCCTGCGCCATTTTTTTAATCATATCCACCAATCGTAATTGTGTGGTGGGGTCAAGATTGGCAAAGGGTTCATCTAAAATTAAAAATTCAGGATTGGTAAGCAGGGCAGCAATGATGCCAATTTTAAATTGGTTGCCTTTGGAGAAATCACGGATGTATTTTCCTTTCGTTAAAATAGCATCGTCGAAAAAAGCAGTGTAGTATTTTAAAAAATCATCCACATCTGCTTTGGATAAATTGTTAAGCTTTCCAACAAAATAAAAATATTCTTCCGGTGTGAGGTAGTCAATTAAAAAACCTTCATCAATGTAAGCGGCTGTATAATCTTTCCATTCTTCGTTGGTTGCCACCGGTTTTCCTTTCGATAAAATTTCGCCGCTATCTGCCCGGATAAGATCCAGCAGCAAACGAAAAAAAGTTGTTTTTCCTGCACCGTTATTTCCCACCAATCCAATCACCTGCCCGGCATTTATTTCGAGGGCATCAATATTTACCACACTGATTCCTTTGTAAGATTTTTTGAGATTGTTTATTGTTATCATAATGAGTTTTTTTTAATAGACAATAGGCAATAAGCGATGAAGGATGTTGATGCTGTAAAATTAACCATTCACCATTCACAACTCACCACATCATCGTTCTCTGAAACCCTCCAGTATCTTATGTTTTCGGAGATTGAACTGTTTTACCAGCCAGTTGATGATGAGTTCATTTAATATCAAACCGGTAATGCCCACCAAACAAATACTGATGATGGCCACCCAGAAGCCAATAAATTTATTGAGCAAAAAAAACACCAACACCGGGCCAAAAGAAATGAGTAGGGATTGTAACCATTGTACCGCTCCCACTCCCTGGAAATTCATGCTGGAAGATTTGGTGAGGTTTAAATATCTGTAATTGTAAGTGGCCGCATAAATGGTGACAAAAGTATTTACTCCAATGCTGTAAAGAAAAGCTGCCAGCTCAATCGGCAAAATTTTCCAACTCATAAAACCATACAAACTGGCAAGCAAAAATTGCAAACTGCACACGGTTAGAAACAAAGAAAACTTTGCTTTGATGTATTGTTTCATATTCATGTTGTAACACATCATGCCATCAAAATGACTGCTCTGCCAACTGAATAAAAACTGGCCATAGTTAGAAATAAACAACCCTGTTATGAGTAAAGCAAAAAGGAATAACATGCTGTAATTTTCTGTCTGCAGGTATTTTGGATAAAACATAAAACCATACAATAAAATAACGCCGGATAAAATGATCAGTGTTCTCGGCCGTTTGTTTCGGAAAATTAATTTCAGGTCCAGTGCAATGATATCGCCGATGTCGCCAAAGCGGTCGAGGAAAGCGAAGTTTTTTCCGGCTTTTAATTTCTTTTCACTCACTAGTTCTTCCATGTATAAATGACTGCGTAAATAATTGTTGTTGATAAAGAAAGTAATGCCGGCGATGGCAATTGGAATGATAGTGAGCCAGGGATGCTGCAACAGGTAAATAAAAATTTGTGCAGATGATTTTTCAAAAGAGATCAGTTTAAAATAATCCAGTGCCTTAAAGCCGGCCAGCAAAAGTACAATAGATAAAAACCACCAACTGTTGCTCACCGATCTCCGCTTGATGTACATGTTGAGAAAATGATTGTTCAGCACCAGGGCAAACATGGCAGCTAAAAAACAAATGGCTGTAAGGCTTCCAAATTTTGGCGCAATGGTCACCATCGTAAAAGGAATAAAAACAAACAGCGGTAAAAAATTAATGACATGTACCAGCGACCTTGCATTCAAAAAACGTAACATGCTGCTGCGTTTAATATTTTGTGCCAGATAAGGCTGTATGCTGAGGGAAGGCAATTCCTGCATCTGGAGCCTAACCAGCAGACCCACTAAGAAATAATAGATGATGTAAGAACAAAATAATACAACCGGATCTTTTCCCGGCATCGATTCCTCCATGAGAAAAGGCAAAGCAATACCAAGCCCTGCCACTTCTAAAAAAATAAGCAGGTAAAAAATACCCAGAATTATCTGTAATAATAAACTTCTGTTGGCATTACGGGCTCTCCAAAAACTTAACCATTGATGAGAAAGAAAAGTGGATAATTTCATTCAATACGCAATTGCTGATAAGCCGCAAATATATAGCAAGGCTTTTGTATTGAGTGGCTGTTCTTATGAGTGGCAAAATGATGTAAGCCTGTCCCGATCCTGTATTTATCATGGAATTGCCGGCTGCTTATTTTAAATGCTTCTTTTTGGGTGATAAGCAATGTTGGTATAGCTTTCAGCAGTTTTTTTTATCCTTAAATTATCAGTCTTAGCCAGCAAGGCTTCATAATGCAGGTAAAAAAACGTACCTTCGCAAAAAAAACGAATTATGATTAATGACGTTATTGCAAAATTTGTAGAGAATGGCTATTTATCTAAGAGCCCTTTAAAGATTGAGTTTAAAAAGCGTAATGCCATCCATGGCATATTTGTAAAATCTCCTGATTACGAAGACTTGAAGTCAAAAAATTTCTGGCGTATTGTGGGTGAGGCCAACATCAATGATTGGCAA
>JANLQY010000089.1:0-3559 GCA_031368105.1 Chitinophagaceae bacterium | reverse complement strand
CTTCACTGCCACCCCATGGGTCGCCTTTCATTGTTGAAATAAAAAGAATGCTTTTGGTTGTTGCCGCCATGTTAATTTTTTTCTGCTACTATGATATAATTCAGCGTCCATACATCGTCAAAATATTTTTTGTCAATCCTCACAGCCAGTTTATTAAGCAGCAGTGTAAGCCTGAATTCGATAAATAAAATTTTCAGCAGCTTAGCCCTGAATGTTTTAAAGCGAAAGGTTGAATATACTGTATTGATAAACATTTGAAATGTTGCCGCCCACTTGCCACCATTGGATTTTATGGAAAGTACCTTGAAATTATTCTCTTCAAACAATTCTTTTAATCCATGTTTGGTCAGGCGAAAAAAGTCGTATGGTTCCTCATGCAATTCCCAGCAAAAAGGGACAGTTAAAATTAATTTTCCTCCCGGTTTTAATACCCTATTGGCTTCCTTTACCAACGAATGATGATCGTACACATGCTCCAGTACCTGCGTACAAAAAGCAGTATCGAAAATGGTATCTTCAAAATTAAGTGCTGTGGCCGGGCAGAGTACATCTACCCGGTTGGCGTCACTTTGTACAATGTCGCAGCCAATTTGTTTTGAAGTGTAAGGTTTGTAAAATTCTTCGTAAGGTTTATTGCCACAGCCAATATCAAGCAGGTAGCCAGTTGCATTATTTTTTAATGCTTCTTCCACATCTTTTAAAAGAAAATATAGGTGGATGTAATATTGGCTCTTTGATTTTAATTGTATACTGCTTAACCGCTGCTGGTTTTCCTGTCTCATTCGTTAAAGTTAAAGAAATAAATATTGCTGTATATAGGTTCTGTGGGTTGCCATAATTTTTTCAGGCAACAGAACAATTCATATATTTACGCATGTCCCGTTTCAAAAGATTAAAATATTATTTAGGCTTTTCAGAAGCAGTAAAAATTTACCTGAAATTAAAAATGAACAGCTTTAATAACCTATCATTAAAAGGGTTGAAATATCCGTTTGCAATGCGTAACAACCCCAGCGACTATATCACTTTTACAGAAGTGCTGGTTAAAAAGGATTACAAACTGCCTTTTGAATTTACTCCAACTGCAATCATAGATGCTGGAGGGAATATTGGTTTAACAGCGATTTTTTTTGCCAGCCAGTTTCCGGATGCAAAAATTGTAACACTCGAGCCGGATAAAAATAATTTTGATTTACTGTTAGGGAATGTGGCTCCTTACAAAAACATTATTGCTTTGAATAAAGGTATCTGGACGAGTAACGCATTCCTGAATGTGATAGATACCGGCAATGGGCAAAATAGTTTTATTGTAGAAGAGATATTAGTGCCAAATGAGCAATCTGTAGAAGCTGTTGCCATTCATGAAATAATGCAGCAACAGGGCTGGAGTGGAATAGATTTACTCAAAATAGATATTGAAGGCACCGAGAAAAATATATTTGAAACAAACTATGAAAAGTGGTTGCCATTTACTAAAGTTTTTTTTGTAGAAACACATGACCGTATGAAGAAGGGCTGCTCTGCAGCAGTATTTACAGCAGCAAATAAATATAATTTTTCATGTACAGTAGCCGGGGAAAATTTCTTATTTGTAAATGAAGATTTGATGAAGAGCTAATTTTTATCTGCCAGTTTTATATACTTACCAATTCCCCACTTTTGTGAAATCCACTTTTTATAAAAAGGTAATTTTTTATAAAATCGTTTCTCCGGAAAAATATTTTCAGGAAGGATTTTCTGTAGCTTTTCAGTTTGTTGTTGAGTTGTAAGGAAATTATTTTTTTCAAAAAAATATTTTAATAGTTTTCGGTATTCTTTCAAATCCCAGTAGTGAAATATAATGCTGTCTGCTGCTTTTAACGAAGCAGTATTTTGAAAAATGTAGCTAAATGCAAATTGCTCAACTGTGTGCTTTGAAAATTTAAGATAGATGCTGTCAGTAAGTTGAAGGGCTTGTTTTAATTCAGCGATATTTATATCGCTGAAGCCTATTACCCCAGCATTCCACATTTGTATGCTGTCAATATTTTTTATCAATTTACCGTTACAGTCAATTTTATTTTGTTGTAAAAAATGCCTCCACTTCTTAAATACAATACTTTTTCTATCACCTAAATTTCCTTCGTAAGTATGCATGATAATACTTCCTTTTTCAATTTCTTCAAACAAAGGAGTGATGGAATTTTTGCAATAAGTGTCGGTATCAAAATACAAAACAGCACCGGTATGTATTTCAAAAAAATTAAGCAGTATTTCAATTTTTACCCGGTGCACAAAATTAATTTCTCCCCGCCATTTTTTTATTTTACCTAGAGTTACCTGAATGATTTCATGATGAATGAATTGCTGTAATATGGGTTTAAAAAAATCCTGGTTATCAGTGTACAGCACAACACAAAATGGATCCGTGCTATTGTACTTCAATAATTGCATCAGGGCAAACTGGCACTCCATTAATATGCCTTCGTTACCATAAGCCTGGAACAATATATATCGCTGCTGCATATTTTATTGATTGATATAAGATTTGATTGGCAGTGTTGCCACTTGGTATTGCTGGTTAATTAATTTGGGCAATGTTACAAATGCTTTTACCAATTCGCTGCTGGCTGCATACGCCAGTAAATGGTCGGCAATATAACTTAAAGGCATTTGCATGTTTAAAAATAACCTGGCTGTTTCTCCAGTGATGGCATACGCATGTGCACAATCATGAAAACCTGCCTTTTTTAAATGAGCAGTAAATGGTTGAGGATATAAATGACTGATAACAGTATGATTAAATTTTCTTTTGATACCCATCGCAAACAGCAAATGGTAAAATAATTTTTTAAAAAAAGCATTCGCCGGCGGCTGCTCATTTTTATCAAAACCTAAATACCACAAGCCCCAATCCGTCGGCAATTCCTTTGATATTTCATCAAACAACCAAATATTATTCCTGTCCACCACCACATCATCTTCCAGTATCAATACTTTATTGTATTTATTTTTTACCACATCTTCATATACCATCCGGTGGCTGATAGAACAGGCAATTTCAGCAACCCTCATTTCTTTCCCTACCAAATGGTGTTGCTTTGCAAGCACAGGATCATAGCTATTTTTTTGCAGCAGGTCTTCGTAGCAAAGATTGTTTTTATCCATGCCATACATAAAAGTATAGTGCAGTCCATCAAGCTCCTGCTTCAACATCAACTGCCTGTCTGCAGCCCTTTGCAGGGTGATGACATAAATTTTATCAAAATAATTATTGAGTGGTTCAAACATGATCTGTGAAAATTTATCCTCCCCATCCTTCCCTGTCGAGGCTGCGGTACTGGATGGCTTCTGCAATATGTTCTGCTTTTATTTCTGCACTGCCTGCTAGATCGGCAATTGTTCTGCTCACTTTTAAAATCCGGTCGTAGGCCCTGGCTGATAAATTCAATTTTTCCATTGCCACTTTTAGTAAATTTTGCGAAGCAGTATTGATGACACAAATTTCTTTCAGCATCTTACTGCTCATTTGTGCATTGGCATACACGCCTTCATTGTCTTTGTATCTTTCTTCCTGTAT
>JANLQY010000069.1:0-35646 GCA_031368105.1 Chitinophagaceae bacterium | reverse complement strand
AAGCTGTTTGAGTTAATTATTTTTGATACCAGCTTTAGTTCTTTGTGGCGTCATCGTTGTGTCACTCCCTTGTACGGCATACCTTTTTTCAACTTTAATTATGCAATAGGATAAATATTTTAATTAACTCAAACAGCTTCTTACAGTATTCCGATTATTAAATAATAAAACTTCCGCAATGAATAACATCAAGATTCCCTACACAAAATACCAGTACAGCTTTAAGGAAAATGCGCTTTGTTTAATCGCTGGACTGTGTTGCATTTGTATTCTGTTATATGCCTGTATTTACTTATATCCTTTTGCAGTTAAAATGCTGGAATACTTAAACCGTGGTGTTGAAATAATGAATAGTGCAATAAGAGGTGGTTACCGGTAAGATGCAATGCCCGTAAAAAAGCCTTTGTTCCAACAGGGAAATACTTTGTAAGAAAAAACTTTCCAAAACATTAAATAAAATAACATGAAACAACAACACTTTTTCAAAATGATGATTATTACTATTATCATTTTATTCTTTACATCAAATATTGTAATGGCACAAGTACCGCCAGAAGGAAAATATAATACCAACAATTATCCCGAAGACAGAAAAGCTATTGAAGCATTAGGAGCCATACAAGACAGTACGGCTTATTTAAACGATGATTATATTGCCGTAGGTCCGGAAGGAAAAGTATCTTATGGTTTTGAACAATGGAAGAAGGGTTTTACAGACAAGGGTGCCACTTTTAAGTCTGTTACGCCACGGCCCGGCACTTATATTTTAAGAGTTTACAATGCTGATGCGGCTGTAAAAAATATGATACTGGATGTTGTGTTTTCAACACCCGGTGGTGATATGTCTATTACCGTTATCAGAACTGAAACTTACATTAAACAAAATGGAAAATGGTATTTTGTTGGCGGCCAGGGAACCAAGCTGGCAACAAAAGAAGAATTGGAAGGAATGGGAAAAAAAATAATGAAGAGCAATTGAAAATAATGGCAAATAAATTATTGCTGCAGGTTCACTTTTAAAACTGCCACCAGCGTTTATGAAACATGCTAAAACTATTGCTCTCATTAGCTTATCAGGCAGCATATTATTTTTTGTAATAGTGTGCAGCCTCCATTTTTTTGTCTTGGCGGGCTTTTCGCTATTGCCTTATTGAAGATAAAAAATTTTATGGTGAAGCCCCGACGAATAAGGAACTATAAAGTAAATGGAATTTCTCCTCAAAAAATAAAGCATCTTGTCAAAAACGGAACTAGCCTCTGTTAATACAAACAGTTTTCAATGCAGGGGTTTCACAGTCAGGGTTTTCTTATTGAAGTGTATTAGGTAAACACCCCGCCGGGATAGAAAGTAACCGTTATAGGTGTGTGGTCACTATATCCAGACCAATCTTGATAAGTTCCAATTTCAAAATTTTGTAAGTTTTTTAAAAAGTTAGAAGAAGCAAAGCAATAATCAATATGGTATGGTTTATCTTCATGGTGATACATGAAAAATGTCGGGTGTTTTTCTTTTCCTTGTTCTAAAGATTCATGAATATGATATGCACTAAAAATATTAAGAGAAGCTAATTTTTCGACAACCATTGAATGATTCGTTTTACGTTTCAACTTATCCCAAAAAATATTGCTATTAAAATCTCCAATAATTATGACATTATGATTTTTTAATAATTTCTCATAGAGATTAATTGCCTTCCAAACCTGTCCAATATAATTATAGTTTCGGTCTAGTGGGTTGTAAGCCCAAATTGCTAATAATAAAAAATTAATTGACCCTTTAGTAACGCTTATAGGAAGAATGTTTTTTATAGTCAGATCGTGAACATCAAGTAATTTAATTTTATAATCGTTGTAGGAAAAAATACCTAACCCTTTATTTATATTTTCGCCTTGCCATATTATGTCAGTTGGGTTTTCTATATTTTTTAATTTACTGGGATGTTCGCATTCAGGAACGATAACCAAATCTGGATTGAATTTCAGAATTAGACTGGCCTTTTTTCTATATGCCATTTTACAATTCCATGATATAATCTTCAATATTATCGAAATTTCGTTTAAAGTTGCTGCTAACTTCTGTGTTGTCGCAACTAAAGATAATCACTTGCATCAATACACCCAAAATGGAACGACCACTGCAAGTGGCAACAAAAAATTCAATCATCCGCAGGAGATATTATTTACTGCAAACAAAAATAGCTGCCTTACAAAAGCAGCTATCAAATATCTAAATTCATTTTTTACTTATTGGTACACCCGTATATAATCCACTTCCATCGATGCACTGGTAAATGCAGGATCAATAGTACCGCCAAACCCGCCGCCCATGGCTACATTGGCAATCAAAAAGAAATTGTGGTTAAAAGGAATACTGGCGGAGTTGGCAACCGAATGAATCAGCTGTCCATCTACAGAAATTGTAACTGCAGCCGCCGTCCACTCTACTGAGTAAATATGAAATTCTGTTGTGGCATTGGTGATCGTTCTGTTGCCGCCATCTGCATTGCCACCGGAATGGCCGGGATAATGCAGGGTGCCGTAAATTTTATTCAGGTCATTACCTAAGTGCTCCATGATATCAATCTCACCACAGCCGGGCCAGCCTGTTGTACTTACATCACTGCCCAACATCCAAAGAGCAGGCCAGGTGCCGCCGCCAGCCGGAAGCTTGGCACGTATTTCCACCTTGCCATACTTGAAAGCGAATTTATCTTTTGTAAGCAGGCGTGCGGATGTATAGGCACTCACATTATCAGGCGCCAGCTCTTTGATAGCGGTAATTTTTAATACCCCATTGATAACAACTGCATTGGCCGAACGGCTGGTATAATATTCTGCTTCATTGTTTCCCCACCCGCCGGCGCCAAGATCGTATCCCCACTTGGCAGGATCGGGTAAACCATCAGTATTAAATTCATCCGACCAGATGAGTGTTGGTGTGCCGGCTGTTACGGTAACGGTTACCCCAATGGTTTTAGTGGTGGTTAAACCGGTATTGCCTTTTGCAGTAACTTTTACCGAATAGGTATTTGTTCCTGCCAGTGTGTAGCGGTTACTGGCGCTGCCGTTAGTGCCTGTCGCTATGCCGCCATCGCCAAACTCATAATCGAAACTAACTGCATTGGTGGCAGTGGCAGTAAAAGATACATTGCCCGACCCGTCTGCATTTGCCACAGCATTTACCATTAGGTTAGTGGGTGCTGTTCCTGCAGTGGAGCCACCGGATTCTTTTTTACAGCTGGCTGCTGTAAAAGAAGAAAACAATAATAATAAGGTCGTCAGGTTTTTAATTACACTCATTTTTTTATGGTTTAACTATCAATTTTTGATACCATGCATTGCCATCAATACCAATGTTTCTCAAATGGATATTGGTGGCCGATATAGATAAGATCTCATAAGTATTTCCTCCGGTGCCGAAATTTAAAAACCCATTACCCGGTACAATAAATTGTATCCTGGTAGAGTTGGCTGGCGTGGAAGCTGAAGTGGCATTCATAAAGGTAAGTTTTTTGGAACCGGCAGTATTAATAGCATAACAGCCATCACCACCGCTAAATCCATAAAATGCAGAAGCGGCCCCGATTGAAAAAGATTCGCTTGCATTATTAATCATCATTATCACATTGCCGGAAGCATCTTTTGTAAAAGTAATTTCATCATCATACTGGCAGGCTGATCTTGAATTGGGATCTGCTGAATACCAGATAGGAGCAAATTCACCAGCCGGGCCTACACCAACATGGCCACTGGCAGCTTTATCTGTTTGCCATTTACGGGAAGCATTCCCTGTTAAACCATTCATGATTGCTTCTGGTATTACAAAAGCAACATACACATTGATAGTTTTGCTGATATTGGAAATAATACCGCCTGTGCCAATGGCATTTACATTAATAGTGAATGTACCGCTGGTGGCATACTTGTAGTTGATAGTGCCGGAAGGAATCATTTGCATTTCCCTGCCATCGCCAAAATCAATTTTGTAAGTAATTACATTGGCTGCTGTTGCTGTGATCTGTACACTGCCAGAGCCATTGCCGCCGGGGTTAGCAGCATCTACACCAGTCACCGCTGTTGTTAAAACAAGATCGGCCGGTGCTTTTAAATCGCCTAATTTATAGCTTGTCTTTTTGCAGGAAGTGAACACTGTCATCACTGCAAGAAGGATAATAGTGAATGATTTTATTTTAGTTATCATGATTGCTATTTTTTGATATTAATTAAGTTTGATGTCATCAAAATAATAAGTTGCACCGGTACCTGCATTTCCAAAATCAAAGAATACCACTACCCGCTGGTAATTATTTGAGTTAACAATGCCTGAAAAATCATAGGTCAGTTCTTCCCATCCGTTTGCTACAGTAGTGCTGGCATCTTTTTCAATATTTATGTTTGAGTTGGCAAGATTTTCCAATTTAAGTTTTACAACACTGCCCGCAGTTGGCGACCACACTTTCATTTTTATTCTTGTTAATGTTGAAAAATTAATGGGAGCCGCCAGTTCTATAAATGAACCTGCCCAAACTTCTGCACCACTCGTTTTTACCAATGCTCCCACTTTGGTAGAAGTATTGATACCGGCAGCATTTGGATTGTTCACCACTGATGCAGAAGCATTACCAAACCCGGTGAAAGTATAAGTAAGTGTTGTTGATTGAAAGTCGAGTGGCAATACTACACCCGTTACATTGGCTATTAAAAAATTTACATCATCCCAGTAAAATATTTTTCCGTTTCCTGCATTTCCAAAATCAAAAAAGATGGAGGCCATATCAAAGCGGTAAGAAAAATTTAATGCAGCGGTACCGGGAGCCTGGCTGGCAAAATCAAATACCAATGTTTCCCAGCCATTGGCTGCTGTAGTAACCGCTTCTGTTTCTACTGTGTGGGTGTTGTTTGTTCGGTCTTCCACTTTTAATCTTACATGAATACCTGCTGCCGGAGAATACACCCGTACACTCATTTGTGTGGCAGCAGCAGTAAATGGAATTGCTGCAGCAAAACCAGGGCTCATCGTTGTTCCGGCCCATGTTTCAGCTCCTGCAGGTTTTGTCGTTTTCTTTACTTTATTGGTTGCATTTACCGGGTCGGCAGCGTCCACTGTTTGGTTGTTTCCAAAATCTGTAGTACCATACACAACACCTGCATCATCAAAAGTAACCGGCAGTGTGTAGAAGGAAGAAGGAAGCATATTGGTTTGCCTGATATCATCAAACAAAAAAGTAAAATTAGCAGAGCCATCACCGGCTGTGCCCAATTCGAAAATGAGTACAATTTTTTGATAAGAATTTGCTGTGTTGATGGTGCCGTAATCAAAAGAAAGATCCTCCCATGCATTTGCCATAGTAGTGGTTGCTTCTTTTTCAAAATTGATGGAGCCATCAGTTGCATTTTCCACTTTCAATAAAACCTTTGCACCAACCCTTGGAGAAAATACTTTCATCCTGAAAACTTTATTTACAGAAAAATCAATTGGTGTGCCGAGGGCGATAAAACTGCCGCCCCAAACTTCGGGTGCATTTTTTACCATCTTACCTACTTTAGCACTGGTATTAATTCCACCAGATTGTGGGTTATTGATTACTGTTACATCGCCACCACCAAAATTGGTAAAGGAATAATTAACAGTGGGTGATTCAAAATTGAGTGGCAGAAGAACTGGGTCAACAATGGTAACTGTCTTAATCAACTGCGTTACTGCGGCCCCACCACTGAGTGCCACTACTTTTACGGTATACGTTCCGGTGGCTGCATAAATATGACTTACAGGAGTTCCCTCTAAAAATGATACGGGCACTTCATTCGGCACATCACCAAAATAAACTTTGAAGAGTGTTTCATAATTGGCCGTTGCAGAAACATTTACTTTATAATTATTTGCCACATCGGTGGTAATGGTAAAGTCTAAATTTTCAGGAGCCCTGAAAGAAACGGTTAATGGCTGTGTGGCCTCCGTAATTTTTCCTGTGATGCTGTGGCCAACAATCCTTACACTGTACACTCCTTCTGGATATACGTGCTGTATGTTTTTTCCAGGCAATATTTTTACCGGTGCAGTAGTGGCATCGCCATAATAAATTTCGTAGAAAGATAAACTTTCGCCATTGGGTGTAATGGTTACCAGCCCGGTGTTATCCTGGGTAATTTCAAAAAGAGCAGACAGTTTAGCTGGTGCAGTGTCGCTTGCAAGAAATGATGTGTCATCATACTTCTCTTTTTTACAGCATAACAGCACTATCAGTAAAAATGTAATACTCAAAAAATATTTTAATACTTTCATAATCGTAATTTTTTTTGTTAGTGATTAGTAGCCGTTATTTTGTGTTAAGCCGGAGATGTCAATTTCCTGTTGTGGTATTGGAAACAATTCATTTTTACCAACAACAAATCCGGTAATTTTTGAAGCTGCCTGCCCTGTTCTTACAAGGTCAAAAAAACGGTCACCTTCCATTGCCAGCTCTACTCTTCTTTCATCCCAGATAGCCTGCTTCAATACAGCACCGGTGGCAGTAATACCATGCAGCATATCACCGAATGCCCGTTGGCGTACTTTATTTAAATAAGTTTGTGCTTTGCTGTCATTTGCAGCCGAAGCCCTGTTGTTGGCCTCTGCAGCCATCAGCAGCACATCTGCATAACGGATAGTCCTGAAATTATTTAAGTAATTCAATTCCACCTGACCGGAGGTTTCTCCTTTACGTGGTAAATATTTTTGATTGTACAGGCCGGTGTTTTTATAAGGTGCTACCAGGTAAGTGATACCGAAAGATGGATTAGCAGTTTTGTAAGCTTCTATATCCAGTACGGTTACCCCTTTTCTTTTATCGCCTGCGGTAAAAGCAGCGGCTAAATTTGCGGTGGGTAAATTGGTACTCCATCCCTGTCCGTAAGGGCTGTTGCCTGTAAGGTTGCGGATACCACAAACCTGCACAGCTAAATTGCCCTGGCCCCTTCCCGGATTTGACCAATCATAAAAAGGGCTTGCGTTGGAATATTGAATTTCAAAAACAGATTCTGTTCCATTCTCTCCTGCCTGTAAAAAGATGTCACCGTAATTGGGTACCAAACTGAATGGGCCATTCACCACATTCTCCAGCATGGCTGCTGCTTCAGTAAATTTTTCCTGGTACAATAATACTTTACCCAGCAATGCCTGTGCAGCATATTTGGTAACCCTTCCTTTTTGAATATTGGTGATGGGCAACACCGCAATGGCATCGGTAAGATCTTTTTCTATTTGTGTATAAACAGCTGCTTTGGGTGTACGCTGGTAATTTTTAGAATCTGAAACAGACAAACGTTTATCAACAAAAAGCGGTACATCGCCAAACATTTTTACCAACTCAAAATAATAGAATGCCCGTAAAAAATATACCTCGCCATACAAGGCATCTTTACCGGTGAAATCTAATTTGGCTTTATTTTCGTGCAGGTAATTTGCCCTGTTGATCCCTTCGTAGCAGGACTTCCAGGCTTCAGTTAAATAACTGTTGTTGGCAACAATCTGGTAATCGTCTATTTGCTGAAACCCTAATTGATCTGTTGCATTTTCCCCACCAGCTACTGAGTTGTCTGAAGCAACATCACCGATTACCGTATTGGCCCATATCCATTGCAATGGAGAATAAGTACCGATTACCATTTTCTGATAATCATCTTGGCTTTTTAAATAATCATCTGCAGTAATCTGATAATCTTCGCTGGGTTTGTAATCCACGAATTTTTTACAGGACGACGCCACCAGTATAATAATGGCCATGCTTAGTATAGAGTTGAAATTTTTCATTTTGCTGTAATTTTTTACTGATTAAAATTTAAAATCAATACCCATTGAATAAGTTCTTGCCTGTGGGTAGGCTCCACGGTCTATGCCTGTATCAAATATACCTCCGGATATTTCAGGATCATATCCTGAATACTTAGTGAAGGTGTAAGCATTCTTTACCTGGGCATATACCCGTATTTTAGAAAACAATTTATTTTTATACACAGATGACGACAATGTGTAGCCCAACTGAATGTCTTTAATTTTTACAAATGACCCATCTTCCACATACCTGTCGGAAACTCTTGTATTGTTGTTGCCATCAGTAAATGAGTACCGTGGGTTCCTTGCATTGTTGGTAGTTCCTTCGCCTGTCCATCTTGCCAGCACACCCCTAAATTTATTGGTCATGGCAAGGTTACGTTCGTAAGCCCTGTAAATATCATTGCCAACAGAAGCATAAATAAATGTGGTGAAATCAAAACCTTTGTAATCTAAATTCAGGCTCCATCCCATCGTGAAATTGGGAAAGGGGTCTCCGATTTTTGTCCTGTCGTTTCCATCAATTTTACCGTCGCCGTTTATATCCACAAAGCGGATATCACCAGGCTTTGCATTATCCTGTGCAGCTCCTTTTGCAATATCACCCTGGTTTTGAAACAGGCCATCAGTTTTGTAACCATATAAATAACCGGGTGTATATCCTTTCTCAAACCTGGTTACACTTTGATAAGGAATGCCGTATCCGCCACCGGTAATTAAGCCGCTGTTGGTTTCAGTTACTAAATTTTTAGCCGTGGTAAAAGTGACGTTGGTATTTATTTTAAAATTCCTGCCAATGATATCGGTGTACCCCAGGTTCATTTCATATCCACTGGTTTTGGTACTGCCAATGTTGGCAGTAGGGGCAGCGGCTGTACCGAGATACAAAGACAAAGAAGGAGTAAACAATAAACCACTGATATTTTTTTCAAAATAATCTGCGGTGAAAGAAAATTTATTTTTAAAAAATCTCAGGTCAAAACCGGCATTCAATTGCTTTTGCTTTTCCCACGCCAGGTCATCATTTTTAAAAGATGCGATGGTGGCACCGATAGAAGTAGGTTCGTTGCCAAAAGTATAACCTGCATTTTGTCCAAGGTTGTAGCTGTAGATGCTGGTGGAAATTCTTTGGTATTGAGGGCTTACATTTTCATTACCCGTAACACCGTAGCTGCCCCTTATTTTGAAATAATTAATTGCATCTACTTTAAAGAAACTTTCACTGGATACCACCCAGCCCAATGAACCGGCTAAGAACCTGGCAAATTTATGATTGGCCCCAAAAGCAAAAGAGCCATCACGCCTTGCTGAGAAAGATGCTAAATATTTGTCTTTGTAATCATAGTTAATCCTGCTGAAATAAGAGAGGTTCCTTCTTTCATATTGAAATGAACCCACATCCAGTCCGGATGCAGGAGCAGTACCGGTTGCAGCAGAGATATCTGCAAACTGCCAGGAATTAAAAGGCACATCCTGCCGGGAACCGCTGATTGAATTGCCTGTAACTTTTGCTGCAGAAAAACCCAGCACCACATCAAAATGATGAACGTCATTCAGTTTAAAATTATAATTACCAAAAGTTTCAAAAGTAAAATTATAGTATGTGGTTTTATTTTCAGCAACACTGTTATGAGAACCCGGTTTTGCACTGCCATCAGCATTTAAAGTAGAGTTGATATGTGCTGCGCCGTAATACGATAAAGGATTAAAACTTTTACCGGTTACATCCACATTGGTATAACCATACCGGGAAGTAAGTTTTAAATTCTTCAGGATATCATACTGCAGTTCTAATTTTCCATACAATTTATTGGTGTTGCCTTTATTGTAGGTATCATTTAATTGGGTAAGCGGATTAAATATTTCAGATAAAATATTGGGGCTGGTTGAGTACTTACCATAAGTGTTGGGATCAGTATTCAGTATCCCAACAGTAGGATCAAAATTCAATGCATTGGAAATAACACTGTTAATAGAATTTTCAGCAATGCCTGCTCCCTGGATATTAACAAAGCTGGTATTCATTATAAATTTCAACTTCGAAGTCAGGTCAAAAGAAAGATTGGCAGTAGCATTTGCCCTGTTAAAATATGATTTGTCGCCGCCACCAACAATGCCATCCTGGCCAAGATAACCACCCGAAAGGAAATAAGCCATTTTATCACTTCCTCCTTTTGCCGTTATGTTGTAAGATTGAATAGTGGCTTTTTTAAAAATTTCATTTTGCCAGTTGGTACCTGTTCCCAATATTGACAGATCGGGGAAGATAACGCCTCCGCCTGATGTAGTGCTGCCCTCATTTACAATAGCAGCATATTCACTGGCATTTAAAACACCGATGGTATTCAGCACTTCCTGTTTGCCATAATTACTGCTGAAACTGAATTCTGATTTTTGATTTTTTCTGCCGCTTTTTGTTGTTACTACAATCACTCCATTTCCGCCCTTTACGCCAAAGATAGCAGTAGAGGCAGCATCTTTTAATATACTGATGGATTCAATATCCGAAGCATTGATAGAATTCAAATCATCCAGGCTTTGAATAGAACCATCCACCACCACCACCGGATCTGTGCCGGTATAAGAGGGAATACCCCTGATGAGTACTGTTGGTTTAGCACCCGGCGAACCTGCAGAGATTACAGTAACACCGGAAGCCCTTCCCTGTAAAGCATCTTCGGCTCTCACCGGTCTTAGTTTTTCTATATCAGACCCTTTCACTGTAGAAATAGCGCCTGATACTTTGGTAACTTTTTGCGTTCCGTATCCTATCACCACCACTTCATTTAGTGCCTGCGAATTAGATACCAGTTTGATTTGAAAAGCTACCGTACCACCCACTTTTATTTCCTGGGTTTGATAGCTGATTAATGAAACAACCAGCACCGTATTGGCTCCATCAACATCTAATTTAAAAGCTCCGTTATTATCAGTGGTGGTACCCTTTGTTGTTCCTTTACTGTAAATGCTGACACTTTCCAGTGGCGCACCTGAAAGCTGGTCAGTCACCGTTCCTGTAACAGTCATTGCCACCAGGTCAATTACCATTTTCATATCAGTTAGGGCTAACTGCTGCCCGGGTATTTCTATGCCATCCATTAATGCTTTGAAGTCGGCATCGCCTTTGTAAATCACATATGCTTTGGGCAGTACCTTTTTAAACTTTATCTGGTAAGGCTTCAGTAAGTCTTCCAGCAACTTCTCTATGCTGCTGTATTTACTTACATCAAAACTGAGTTTGATAACGGGCAGTGTATTGGATTCATACACAAAATCCACATCGAATTTTTTTCTTGATTCGGAGAGGATGTCGGGAATCGTTTTTGATTCCTCCACCTGCCCTTTTGCAAAGCAGGTAATGTTTAAAATCAGCAGGATACACAGGAGCATCTTACCCGGGAAGGTTTTTTTTCTCATACAGCTTAGTTTATCGTTTGGTATTAATGTGCCCTCTTTTTACAGATGGCTTATTTTGATTGACTTTTTGTCGATGGTCATTTTTACCTTGAAAGCAAGTTGCAACACACTCACCAACTCCTGCAGGCTGGCTGCCCTAAGGTCGCCGGTAATAGAGCGTTTTAGTAATTCACCCTCATCTGTTTCAAAGTTATAGCCATACACATCTTTTATCATGGTGGCAATATCTTTTAAACTGGTATTGTTGAAATGAAATTCATTTCTTGCCCAGCCGGAATGGAAATCAATATGCTGTTCTTTGGTGAGGGCAATACCGAAAACGGTATCCAATTTCACCAATTCTCCGGGCTTCATTTCTATTACTTCATTCTTATATTTCTTTTTTAGCACTGATTTTGTTTCTCCATTTAAAGACAATTTTATTTTGCCTTCTTCCAGTGCCACCATTGCTTTTTCATGGCGGGTGTTTACATTAAATTTTGTACCCAGCACTTCCACATCAATATCCTTTGTGTGTACAATAAACTTTTGACTGGTGGCTGTTTTTTTCTCTACTTCAAAATAGGCCTCGCCTTCCAGCCATACCTGCCGGTCGCCTTTTTCGTCCCAGTTAACTGAGAGCTTTAGTTCTGAGTTTGCATTGAGGGTAACTTTTGAACCATCGGGTAAAATGATATTTTTTACCTGGGCAAAATCTGTTTTATAAATATTAGTATCAAGAGATTTATTCGCTTTAAAATACCACATCCCTGCCGTAACCAGCAACAGTAATGAAGCTGCAATCATCAGGTTTCGTTTCCAGCTTAACTGGTACACCGGGGTATTTTGTTTAATGGTGCCTTCAATGGCATTCCAGTTTTGTTGCTGCTTATCTGCCGGCACCGGTTTCTTTTGAAACTCAAAAGAAAAGTCATCTTCAGTACCCGGGGTTAAAATATCACTCATTAAAAGAGGTTTTATATAAGACACTAAAAAAGAAAATACCTACTCACTTATAAGATTTTTTTTAAAATTTCCCTGTGTGATACATGCAGCAGAGAGAAAGGAAAAGGGTAAGCAGATTGGCGGAACGCATTTTTTGCAGTGCTCTTTGCTTCAGGTTCATGGCAGATTGCTGGTTAATGTTCATTACTTCTGCTATTTGGGTAAGCCCCATGTTTTCAAAATAATGAAGATAGATTACTTCCCGTTGCCTTTCAGGTAAAGCATTGAGCAGTTCGATAATTTTATTTTTAAGCCCGGCATCCGCTTCCTTTTTTATCAAAATTTCTTCCTGCGAAAATTCAATATCCGGCTGGTTTACCATCCTGATCTTTAGCTGCCGCAGTTTAAGGTCACGAAGCTGGTTAAGCGAATGGCGGCGGAGAGCTGTGTAAAAAAATGGTTTTACTTTTTCAAGATTGCCAATGGAAGAACGCTTGTTCCATATTTTAATAAATAAATCCTGCAGGGCATCATCGGCAAGAGCTGCATCGTTTAAGAGTTTAGCTGCATAATTGTACAATCCATTAAACATTGCTGCATGGATACAGCCGTAAGCAGCAGTATCATTATTAAGAGATTGCTGCCACCACATCCTCAACTGTTCGTTATCATGCTGCATTTCATCCATTACAAATAAACCAGGGTGTAAGTTTATAAATTAAGGTTATTCACCTTTAACGCCGATAAATGTACAGGTTATTTTATTGAAAATAATTTCAATAGTGGATATTGAAAAGTTTAGTGGATGTGGAAGGGAGAAGAAACAGAACTGAATAAAAAAAATTACCGGATGGATGATATTATCAGGTAACCAATATTGCTGTGCCTAAGTGAATGAAACAGGAAATGGGAACTTTTTTTTTGTATCCAAACTCTATTATGCCAATATCAATGCGGCTGTATTATTGTAAAATTATAACCGGGATTAACGGTTACACCAGCACCCGGCTGCACTGTAATACTATTGACAGTTACATTTGAATTGATGATAACGGTATCATGATTAATAATAACATTAGAAGAACTGGTTGGCAAATTACCGCAAGACCAGTTTAGTGGCTCTTCCCATGCGGTGCTTACTGAACCCGTCCATACAGTTTGCGAAGCATTTACCCCTAATGGTTTTATAACATGAATGGTATCTGTGGCATACACTTCAACTGATGGGTCATCTATTTTTTTATAAGTAGATTTCATCACATAAGTTGCTGAAGAATCCGCACAAACGTTATTGAAATTAACCTGGTAATTACCGTTACCAATATCAAGGGTATCGCCGATTGTAACCAGGTTACCAGCTAAGGAGTACAGTTCCACTTTTTTTAAAAGTGGAACTCCTTCTGCAGGAGTAAACCGCCAGCTTTCATTCATATCAATGCTGCCCCAGCTTGTGTCTGATGCTGCTCTGCCTGGTGCCATGATTGCTTTTGTTTCATCCTGCATTCCGATCATTGCTTTGCCCTTATTCCAGCCAGTACAGATTTGTTTGCTATTAATAAATACCTCTACAATGCCCGTGCTTTCATATAATACCAGTTGACTGGTGTTGTAAATCAAATTCTGGCAGGGAATTGAATATAACGGGATTTTATAGTAACTTAATATCCACTTTCGGTGGGGTGCAGTGCCAATTTCATCATATTCCATCAACTTGCCCGGAGATGTAGTATAAAAAGCATTCAGATCCTGATAAGGTGCCATAATCAACGCTCTGTCATATTTAAGACTGGGTAAATCCTGGCCTGGCAATGATCCCGTTGCAGTTAAACCACTGCCATTATTTAATATTCCATAGTGACTAAACCCATCTGCATTACTTAAATCAAAACTTATGTAACCATTCGCACTAACAACTAAAGAAGAGTACGCTGTACCGTAAAAAGGAAAGTCAAAAGGTAATAAGATTGAATTTGTATAAACGTCATCTGTGGAAATATTCAATGGAATGGTGGGAGGAGAGAAAGAAATATATTCCCTGAAACATCCCTCCGGTTAGCTAATACGGTTTACCACATAAGCATTGGTAGAAGCCCTAATATTGGGTATTCTGGCTGTAAGGGTAATACACTGTCGGTAACAGCTGAGTACCGTATCTTTTACACAACTGAATGAAAAAGCAGCTGGCGGTATTTGTGCCTTCACCAAAAAAAAGGAAAAGAAACAAAGGGATAAAGTAATTATTTTTGAACGGATGATTACTGGCATGTTGTTAAGGAGTTTTATCAAATTTACATAACACTGTTCACAAAGAACAAAGGCTGTAAATAAAAATATTGAAACTACCGCTGCTCCAGCAAACAAAATTGATAAGGCTCCAAAATCAAATGTTCATTATCAAAACCAACGGTGTAAGTTTTGTCCTGCCAGTGATCGTACAACTCCTGTGGCGCAGGGCCATGTTGCTTAAAAGCAGCCCAGGATAAGTAAGACACTTGTTTGTTGAAATTGAAAACGCAATACAGTTTGGTTTCGTCTAAGGTTCGCAGGTAGCCTGCTACATGAATATTGAAAGGACTGAGCCACGTAAGGTTTTTATAATCGGCCACCATGGGTAATTTTTTTCGGATGGCAATGAGTTGTTGGGTGCCGGTAAAAATGCGCTGCTCCAAAGTTCCTTCTTCATCAATCTTTTTATTTTTATTCCAATCAATTACGGGGCGGTGCATCCAGCGGTTGTCGTAGCTTTTTGCCGGGTCATCCAGATAAGAGTAATCGTTGGTGTAGCCAACTTCATCACCATAAAACAACATGGGTACGCCGCCAATAAAAAAGCTGTGTGCCTGCATCAATAAAATTTTTCGTACCGACATTTCTACCTGGTAACCGTTCCGCTCATTCAGCGAACTTTCCAATCCGCACAAAGAAGCCAGGGAGCCGCTGATACGGGCATCCTGTGTTTTTGGATTGACAGAAAACAAGGCACCGGTTGCCGGTGAACCGGGGATGGCACCAGAGTAATAATCTTTCATGTACCGGCGGTGTTCGAAAGAATTGTAGCCGGCATGTTGTATCATGTAATCGTCGTAGCCCAGACCAATATCATCGTGGCATCGGGTGTAAGTAATCCAGGAAGTGCCGTAGGGTTTTTGTAAAATTTCGTGTTGTGCTGCCAGCATTACTTTGGTGTCGCCGGTGGCCAGTGCATCCCATTGCAATGCCATGTGGGTGGCGTTGTAGGCAAAGTCGCATTCTTTGGCGGTGTACAGGCCGGTGCCAAAATATTTCATGATTTCTTTAGGCGCTACAATGGCTTCGCCGAGTATTGCCATACCGGGTGTGGCTACCTGCACACATTGTTTTATCAGCCGCAGCAGCATGTGTGCCTGTGGCAAATTCTGACAGGTAGTGCCTAATTGTTTCCAGATAAAAGCTGGTGCATCAATGCGTAAAATATCTACACCGAGGTTGGCATAAAAGAAAATATTGTCGAGCATTTCCACCAGCACTGCCGGGTTGGTATAATTCAAATCCCATTGGTAATTATGAAAAATACTCATTGCCCATTTTTTACATTCTTCATTCCAGGTAAAATTACCCGGACAGCTTTCAGGAAAAATTTCAGGCATGGTAGCATCGTACTGATCGGGCAGCGTTCTATCATCAAACATGTAAAAATAATCCTGATATTTTTTTTCTCCGTTCTTTGCTTTTAGCGCCCACCCGTGATGATGGGAAGTGTGATTGAAAACAATGTCAATCATCAGGTACATTTTTTCTGTACTCATTTTTTGCTGCAGAGTTTTAAAGTCTGCCAGCATACCAAAGCGTTCATCTACTTTTCTAAAATCAGATACGGCATAGCCGCCATCGCTTTCGCCAACCGGGCTTTGCATTACCGGCATCAGGTGCAAAAAATTAACGCCAAGTTTTTTAAAATAATCCAGTTTGCCAGCCATGTTTTTGAGGCTGCCGCAAAACCTGTCCACATACAAACTCATGCCCACGATCTCGTTGCTTAAAAACCAGTTGCCTTTAATTTCTTTCGCTTCATCAGATCCTCTTAGTGCTGCAGAGCGTTGCAGGTAAGCATCGGTGATAGTATCAATGAGCTGGATAAATAATGCTTTTTCTTCAGGATGTTGTTTGTACAATTCACTGAACAGGTAATGGATGGTTGCTGTGTTGGCAACAAACCTTGTATAAAAAAGATTGTCTTTTCCTGCAATGTCAATCTTCTTCTTTTGAAGGCAGGTATTGATGAGCTGGTGAATCTGTGGATTGTACACGGTTATTATTTTTTTCTCCACGCAAAGAAGCAAAGATTACAAAGCAGCAAAGAAAAAACTTAGCGGCCTAGCTTTTTTAAATCCTGGCGTGAAATCAGTTATTCAAAAATTGTATTACTCAAATGTTTAAAGGCTTCCATAGCGCCAAGGTATTCACAGGTTCTTGCACCTGCTTTGTTGGCATTTAAAATGATCTGCTTCCAGTCATCCAGTCCAAGACTGCTCATTTCCTGTTTAGAAAATTTGCTGAGCTGGTACAGTACCGCCCCGGTAAATGCATCGCCTGCTCCTGTAGTATCCACTGGCGTTATGGCAATGCTTGGAATAATACATGTTGTACCATCCAGGCCCAGTAAAGTGCCTTCTTTGCCAAGTGTAATGGCAAACACCGCTTTTGTTTTTTGCAAAAAAGCTGTTGCGGCAGCTTCAACAGATACAGCGCCTGTAAGCATGATTGCCTCCTCATCACTTACTTTAAAAAAATGGCAATGCTCCAGGTAATTCCATGATTGTTTTATAAATGAAGCGGTGTTATTTTGAAACAGTAAATGGCGGTAGTTGGGATCAAAACTGATGAACAGTTTTTTGTTCAGTGAATTTTTCAGCAAGCCAACATAAGCATCCTGCAATGCACCGGGAAGAAAGCCGGTGGCAGATCCAAAATGAACAATTGAAAATTCATCCAAATTGATTGCATCAATATCTTCTGTATTCAAATGCCCGTCGGCACCACGGTTGAAATAAAAATCCCGTTCGCCATTTTCCATCAACGATACAAATGCAAATGTGGTAAAATGGCTTTCATCCTGCAGCATGTGTTTGGTACTTACACCAAAGCTTTTCATCACCGCCACCAAATGATCTCCAAAAGGATCTACGCCTACCTTAGCCGCCAGTTCCACTTCACCACCCAGGGCTGCAATAGCTGCTGCCACATTGGTTGGGGCACCTCCCGGTTTTTTTAAAAAATTTTCCCCTGCAGATAATGGTTTCCCTTTATCAGTACAAATCATATCTATCAATGCTTCTCCAATGCAAAGTATTTTATTCATATTCTATCCTTAAACAGGAGTTTTTGTTTTATAAAATCTGGTTGAATTCTAACCGTTCCCCATCGGGGCCGGTGATATTAAAATATTTGCAGCCCTTTTCCCAGAAGGAAAGAAAAACAGGCTGCTCTTCAATAATATTAAACGATTCATTTTTTAATATTGAAAATGTTTTATCAATATCATCCACATCAAAAGCAATGTGATCAATATGCCCGTTTTTCCTGTTCCTGATTTCATTCAATTCTGCCGGTGGCATTTGATACAGTTCAATTATCATTTCATTCAGCTGCATCATTGCCACCATACCATTGCTGTCATTGAAACTAAAAGCGGATGCCATCACATTTTTAAAACCCAATTTTTCATAAAAAATTTCTGATGCTTTTATGTCTGTAACGGGAATACCGATATGCTGAATATGGTTCAGTTTTAAATTCATTTGTCTGCTTTATAAATAATTGCCTGATAAGGTTGCAGCTTTATTAATGACGGAGCAATTTTATCTGCATTATCATAGTTACTTATCATTAAAGATTTATTTACGCTCTTATATTCATCAAAACTAAAATCAACAGTCTTTTTTGTAAAATTCAATACTATAAAAAAAGTTTCCCCATTCAGTTGGCGTGTATAGGCATACACATCAGGATTACTTTTATCAAGCAGGCTGTATTTGCCATACACAAGCACAGGATTTTCTTTCCGCAGCTTCGTCATTTTTCTAAAATAATTCAGGCAACTATTGTTGTCTTTTTCCTGCGCCGATACATTGATGGATTTGTAATTTGGATTT
The DNA here is from genome assembly GCA_031368105.1 of Chitinophagaceae bacterium. Taxonomy (GTDB): domain Bacteria; phylum Bacteroidota; class Bacteroidia; order Chitinophagales; family Chitinophagaceae; genus Ferruginibacter. The sequence continues at coordinate 17,364 of JANLQY010000069.1, read as the reverse complement.
ATTTTTAACCATGGTATGCCGATGGTAAAACCAGCATTAGCACTGCTATCCCATTGAAAAGGTGTACGGCCATTATCCCTGCAGCCGAATTTTACCGACTCCATGAAATTGCTCGTATCAGCATCTTTATTTTTTTGAAATTGATATTCATTCAGCGTTGCCATGTCTTTATAATCTTCAATTTTATCAAAGCCGGCATTGCTCATCGCCAGTTCATCACCATTGTAGATGTATGGCGTGCCTCTCATACTCAGTAAAAATGTATTCAGCATTTTTGAAGATAGTTCCCTGAATTCTGGCTTGTCATTACCAAAGCGGCTTACCACTCTTGCCTGGTCGTGGTTGGAAAGGAAAATGGCGAGCCATCCTTTTTCTGCAAAGGCACTATCCCATTTGGTAAATGTTTCTTTGAATTTTAAAACGCTGTATGCTTCTCCACCGGGAGTTGCCGGCATCTTAGCCAAATTCACTCCATCAAACGCATACGCCATACCCAATTCATTTCTTTCTGCGTCCACCAAATCATGTGCATCCTGTAAAGTTTGTCCTGCACCTTCAGCCACACTCATCACATTGTATTTACTGAATACCTGTGCATTCATCTCTTTTAAATAATCATGCAGCCCTTTGCCCATGCCATAATATTTTTCAAAATGAATATCCAAATCATCAGGCATTTTTGGAAAGCTGGTATCCTTTGCAGCAAACTGAAAAGCATCCAGTCTAAAACCATCCACACCTTTCTCCGCCCAAAACTTCATCATGTCATAAATCTCCTGGCGAAGTTTTGGATTTTCCCAATTGAGATCGGGTTGCTTTTTTGAAAAATAATGTAAGTAATAAGCATTGGTGAGTGAATCATATTTCCATGCTTCGTGGTTTACATCAAACCAACTGTAACGGTGATAAGGCTTTCCTCTTTCTGCATTCCACCAATGATAATAATCCCTGTATGGACTTGTTCTCGAACTGCGGCTTTGCCTGAACCATTCATGTTCATCGCTGCTGTGGTTTACCACAATATCCATCACCAGTTTGATATTTCTTTCATGCATACCTTTCAGTAAAGCATTAAAATCTTCCATCGTTCCAAAATCTTTCATAATGCCACGGTAATCGCTTACATCGTATCCATTATCATCATTGGGAGAACTGTAAATTGGATTCAACCAAACGGCATTAACACCCAAACTTTTTATATAATCCAATTTTGAAATGATACCTTTTAAATCACCCACACCATCACCATCACTGTCTTTAAAACTTCGTGGATAAATTTGATAAACGATTGCTTCTTTCCACCATTTGCGGTTGGAAGAATCTTTAGCAACAACAGGTTCATTTTTTGTTTCGGCAGAGTTGCAGGAACTGTTTAGAACAATTACGGTTAATAATAAAGTGGTAATATTTAAAAAAAACTTTAGCATATTTTCTTTCTCTTTTTATATTTGAATTAATGTCCTCCCCCTGTCATTACAAGTGCATCATCTGCAGGCTTGCTGTTTTTTATAAGCAATGTAAGTGCCGCTGCTATTAATAAAAACACCCCTGCAAATGCAATCGCATTACCGGGGTTATTGTTTAAAAAATGTTTGAGAATAAAACCAAAAGTGGTGGTTTGAATAAACATCGGTATCACAATCATCATATTGATTACACCCATATAAACGCCGTATCTTTCTTTTGGTATTTTACTTACCACCATTAAATAAGGGATGCCCATCATGCTGGCCCAGCCAATACCAAAACCGGTGATGGCAGGGAAAAGCAAATATTTATTTTCAATAAAAGGAAATGCTAATAAACCAATACCAGCCAAAACCAAACAACCAAAGTGAACCATCTTGGGAGAATATTTTTTTGCAAACCATACCAGTCCGAAAGCGCATAAGAAAGTAACAACATTGTACCAGCCATTTACCAGGCCTGTCCAGCCCACCGCTTCTTCGTATAATTTTTCATTTTGCTGTGGAGTGGTTTTCCATACAGACAATGCAATGCTCTTTGATGAATTTTGCCAGTAACAAAACAGTGCATACCATTGAAACAAATAAACCAATGCCAATTGCCACATCACTTTGGGCATACATAAAATAGCATCAATGATCTCGATATTTTGTGCAAATAATATTTTTAAGGTTGGGTGATCATCTGCATAGTTCAAAACCTTTCTGTACAATCCTTTTGAAAAGATAGAAGGAATAAGCAAAAGAAGCAGCACGAGGTATGCAACAATAGTGGTAAGTATGGATAAAAAAAACTGGATAGCCGGATGCGGCATTCCTTTATTTTTTTCTCTCAATGCAGCCAGCTCATCATCAGAAGGAGGAATTTCAGGAGTGGTTTTGATACTCCATAAAATGGACCCGATAGAGCAGGCGGCACCTAAAAAGAAAGAAGCAAAAACCCAAGTGGGCAGCTTACCGGTTTTACCAATAAATATCATGGGGAAAATAAAAAGGGAAACGTTGGCAAGCGTTTGCCCGAAGCCGGTAAAAAAACTTTGCGCCTGGAAGCCTGTTGGCTGTTGAGTTGCGTCGAGTTTATCTGCAATAAAAGCACGGTAAGGTTCCATCGCTGTATTGTTTCCGACATCTAAAATCCAAAGTAATCCTGCAGCCATCCACAAAGCACTGCTAAAAGGAAAAAGGAATAAGGCAATGCTGCAGATGATTGCACCAATAAAAAAGAAAGGTGTCCTTCTTCCAAACTTAGGGTGCCAGGTTTTATCACTCAATGCACCAATGATAGGCTGAATAATTAATCCGGTAAGCGGCCCTGCTAAATTGAGCCAGGGAATTTCATCTGGTTTGGCTCCGAGAAAATCGTAGATTGGATTAACAGCGCTTTGCTGCAGACCAAAGCTGTACTGTATTCCAAAGAAACCAACATTCATGTTGATGATTTGCCAAAAAGAAAGTGTTGGCTTTTGTAGTGACATAAGCAATCGTTTTATGCTGGTTTAATCAAATTTAATTAAAACAAGCTACCCATACTAGCTGCAACCGTTTGTGGTGGAAAAAGAGAGAAAATCAATTTGCTGATTTGCTAATATACTAATTGATGGTATGGTCAATAAAAATTATCAAACAAATTATAGGAGTTGATAACAAAGGTTAGTTCAATTTTATTTTGCAGCAAGCCATTTCCTGAAAGCAAGATAAACCCCGTTCGTCCACCCAAAACCATCCTGTGAAGGATATTCTCCGCCGCCTGCAAGTTGTGAGAGATCTTCCATATTATACTTCTCCATCATTTTGCCAGTGGCGGCAAATACTTTATCATTCAATGCAAGCCATCGCTCTGCAATATTTTTTGCAAGGGAATGATACCCGTAATTTTCCAAACCAGCAGTTGTCATCCATTGCAGCGGTGCCCAGCCGTTAGGTGCATCCCACTGCTGGCCAGTTTTTTTTATTGTGGTAACAACACCTCCTGGCCTTAAAAATTTTGATTGAATAATTTCTGCAGCTAAATCCGCCTGTTGTTGTGTGGCAATTCTAAAATATAATGGCGCAATGCCTGCTAATGTAAGTTCGTTCTTTTGTTCTCCTGCTACAAAATCATAATCAAAATAAAAGCCTGCTTCCTCATTCCAGCAATATTTTTGAATTGCATCTTTTCTTTTTTCAGCAAGTTGTTTGTAATGCTGGTAATTGTGTGTATCGTTATTAAATTCATAAGCTTCTGCTGCAGTTTGCTCTAAATGGAATAATAAACAATTCAAATCAACCGGGATAATATCAGCGGTGTGTATCGTTGCAAATGATTCGCCATCTTTAAACCAGCGGCTGCTGTAGTCCCAGCCGCTTTCTGCACCTGCCCTTAAATGTTTGTACAATATTGCAGGTTCTTGCGATGACTGGTGTGTTAGTTCCACATCTTCTTTATATGATTCCGGCCTTGCAGTATCAAAAGCATCACAATAGCGGTTTAGTATTTCTCCATCTTTCAACATCACGGTATGATATGCTGCATTGCTTTCTGTATTTAACCCATCAGCGCCTTTCATCCAGTAAGCATATTCTTTTTTAAGAGACGAAAGTTGTTGTGACAAAATTTCTTTTCCTTTTACAGAAGCCAGCAACTGCACCATGGAAGAATAAAAAGGTGGCTGGCTGCGGCCCAAATAATAAGTACGGTTACCATTGGGAATAAAACCAACCGTATTTATTAAATGAGAAAAATTATTCACCATGTTCTCAATAATATCAAATCTGCCGGATGCTTTTAAACCCAGCATGGTGAAATAACTGTCCCAGTAATACACTTCACCAAATCTGCCACCTGGTACTATATATGAATAAGGCAATGGAATGAGTGAACCTTTCTTTTCATCAGGCTCACGGGTAAGTACAGCCCAAAGATCATTGATATGCTGTGAGGCTGTCTTGTTAGCATCTGTTTTAAAAACTCCGGCGAAAACTTTGGGCAAATCAAAATGAGCCGGCACAAATTCTTTTAAATTAAACCCGGGTTTATCTTTTTGCTGCAAATATTTTTCAAGAATAACATCTGTATTTTCTTTTGGCACACAGTCAACAAATGTTTTACCATCAGCAAAAATTTGCTGCATCTGCACATCATCAAATAAAGGATTAAGCTGAAATATTTCTTTTTGTACCATAAATAAAAATTAATGACCGCCTCCGGTAAATTCAATTGTGGCATTGGTCTTCTTTTGAATACGGTAAAAGAAGAACAGGCACAACATCAATACCGTCATTGGTATCAGTGAAAAATAGAATGCTTTCCCGCCACCAATATTTTTAAATAAATAACCCACCAGCCTTGAACCAAATGTGCCACCAATTGCAGAAAAGAAAACAAGCAATGAAGCCATCGGGCTGTGAAATATTTTTTCGGTAGCGCTCAGTACAAATGAATTAACCAATGGATAAATAGGTGCAAGAAAAAAACCAATCAATGGAAATACATAAGCAATAAAGGGAACATCGCTTAAAGATTGTATTTCTTTTGGCTGCAGATTTTGTGTCTGCGGCAATACAAATAATACCATCAATGCAGCACCGATAAGGCATCCCGCCAGTATTGCAAGCCAATGAATTTTTTTAACCAACAGGGAAGAAATATACCTGCCTGCGGCGATAGACAGCATTAGAATGACTGCCATATAAACACTTGTTCTTTCCGGCAGGTGCAATACTTTTTCATTGAACGTAGGCAACCAACTCATGATTCCCTGCTCCATCATCACATACATAAATGCAGCTACTGCAAACACAAGCACAAGCGGTCTTGCAAGTAATTTTATCATCTCCACAAAATCATCACTGATACTTGTACCTGGTATTTCATACTTAATATTAAAATCAGAAAAAAGCAAAATGAGAAATGAAACAGCAATTAATACTGCCAGTAAAAGATATATTCTTAACCATGCATCAGGATTTGTATCGCTGTAAAACAAAGGGAATATTATAAAGCCTGCGGCAATACCTATCATGAAGAAACTCTCTATAGAAGTTAACAGGCTTTTGTGTTCCTTATCATTTACTGTGATAAGCCCGATCATTGAATAAACAGATACCTTGATAACAGCGAAAGAAATACCAACACAGGCAAACAGTATACGAACCGAAGTAAATGAATTACCATAGTACATTCCGATGCATCCAACAAACACCAATGCCAATGCAATCAACATTCCTTTTTTATAACCCAGCCTTGGCAAAAATGATCCAACCAAAAATGAAACAAAAGCGATAGAAAGATCCTTGAATGCTTCCAGTGAACTGGCTGTTACTTCATCTACATGATAACGGTTTTGTGATTTTTGAATAAGGATGCCGACACTATTCAAGAGAATAGCAAAAACAAAATAATTGAGATACAACGAAAGTTTAATCCTGAAGTTTGACATAGCAAGTGTATGAGGTGATAATCAAATGTAACCTTATGGCTGATAAATACCAAAGCTTTCATTTATAAAGAACCCCCTTTCACCAGCCTTGATTCAACATATACCATTTCATGAAAATCTTCATTTCTTAACCGGGCCAGCATTTGAGAAAAAGCCTGTTTGCCCATTTTATACCCGCTTGTTTCCACATAAGTAACTTCGGGGTTAAACATGGTGGGTATAAACCCATTACTGATACCAATTACTGCAATATCCTCTGGTACCTTCAGCTTTAGCTGATCAATGGCTTTCATTACACCAATCAGTATCTGGTCAACCATGCAAAAGATTACATCTGGCGGCTTTGCCGAAGTAAGCGCTGCTATTGCCGCTTCTTTCGCAGCAAGTGTATTTTCCGGAAATTCAATTTTAAGTTTGGTTTTAGGCGCATTTTTTTTAAAGGTATTTACAAAGGAGTCTTTCCTGGCTATTGTAATGCTGAGATGCGGATGAAAAAATAACGCCAGCACTTTCTTTTTATTTTTTTCAATAATAGCTTCAGCTGCAATTCTTGCTGCAGCTTCATCTTCAAAGCAAACTGCACAAATCCCTTTCCCCTGCGGCACCCTGTCAAAAAAAACAACAGGTATTTCCTGTTCTTCCATTTTTTGAAACGGAGCCATTTCATTTGTTTCAACTGTTACTGCTGCAAACAAACCCATCACCATATTTTTACGGAAAATGTACAGGTTTTCCGATTCTATTGCTGCATTATCTCTTGACTGCATGATTAAAACAGCATAACCATTTGCCCGGGCGTCTTCTTCTATTGCTGCTATAAAAGAGTCGTAAAAAAAATTATCAATTGAGGAAACCTGTATTCCCAGCACATTGCTTCGTTTGGTACGCAACTGCACTGCATAGCTGTTGGGCTCATACTCCATTGCAGCGGCTAAGTCTTTTACTTTTTTACGGGTGCTTTCCGAAATATCAGGATGGTCTTTTAAAGCACGGGAAACAGTGGATATACTGATACCAAGGGTTTGGGACAATTTTTTTAAAGTACTTTTTTGCATTGGTTGATTTAAGCAGAATATGGAAACAGTTAGTTAAGCCTTTAAAGATAATTTTTATTCCGCTTCAAGATAATTATATCTGTATGCGGAATATCTTTTCAACAAAGCAAGATAAACACCATTCGTCCAGCCAAAACCATCCTGTGCCGGATACTCTCCTCCGCCTGCCAATTGAGACAGGTCTTCCACATTATATTTCTCCATCATCCTGCCCGTGGCCGCATACACTTTATCATTCAGGTGAAGCCATCGTTGTGCAATAGTTTTTGCCACCATCGCCTGTTCTTTGTTACCATAATTATTTAATCCCTGCACCACTATCCATTGCAAAGGAGCCCAGCCGTTTGGTGCATCCCATTGCTGGCCGGTATTGTTTGTTGTAGTAACAATGCTACCATCCTTTAATAAAGTTAATTCAACAGTTTTTGCAACAGCAGCAGCCTGTGCAGGCGTGGCAATTTTTACAAACAAAGGAAATATACCTGCGGCAGTAATTATTTCTGATTGTTGCGACATGGTAATATTATAATCAAAGAAAAAACCTTTATTATTATTCCAGCAATATTTTATAATGGCCGCTTTTCTCTTTGCAGCTTTTTGGCTGAAGACTTGTGAGCCTTTTGGCCTGCCCCTTAATTTAAGCCCCCTGGCAATAATTATTTCCATCGAATACAGCAGGCTGTTCAAATCAACCGGGATGATACTGGTGGTTTCAATGCTGTTTATATTTTGAGGATCAGCAAACCAGCGGCTGCTGAAATCCCAGCCACTGCAGGCAGCTGCCCGTAAATGCCTGCAGGTGCTGGCTTTGTTTTCATCCAGTAACTGTTTCAGTTTTTCCGGCGATGCCATTTTTATTCTCATTGCCAGTTGCAGCGCCACCGCTTCGGCTATTTCATAATCTTCTTTATAACTTTCGGGTCTTAGCTCAGTACTTTCATCCCAGTAACGGTTAAGAAGAGCCGCATTGGAAAACTTTACTACCCGTTTGCAAGCTTCTCCTTCTTTTATTGAATCGGCACCTTCCATCCAGTAAGCATATTCTTTTTGCATTGACGGCAAATATTTTTTATAAATGCTGTTACCTTTTATGCCTGCCAGCATTTCCACCATCATACAAAAAAATGGCGGCTGGCTGCGGCTGAGATAATAAGTACGGTTGCCATTGGGAATGTGCCCGAAAGCTTCAATGAGGTAATCAAAATTCTTCATCATATTTTCTATCATCGCCGTTTCACCACTTGCCCTTAACCCCAGCATGGTAAAATAACTATCCCAATAATAAATTTCCCGGAACCTGCCCCCGGGCACTATGTAAGGATAAGGAAGCGCCAGTAAAGAACGTCCGTTACTTTCTTTACCTTCCCACAAAGGCGATACATCTGCCTCTCTTTTTAAAACACCCCAAAGGTTTTTGATATGCATTGCCACACTGTTTTCTTTCTGGATATAATTTAGCTGGGGTGTGATAGGTAAATTAAAATTGGCTTCCACAAATTTTTTCAAATTCATATTCGGCCCCTTCATCATACCATAGTCATACATGATGTCTGTCACTTTTCTTTTGGGTATGCAGTCCACAAAGGTTTTTCCATCAGGTAATATTTTTTGCAGCTGAACATCTTTAAATAACTGACCGTAGATTTTATCCGGCGTGGCAAAAGATTTTTCCTGTGCCGTTAATAATAAGGGAATAAAAAAAATACAGGCAAAGAAGATTTTTTTCATGAGATAAATCTACATAAAAATGACTGTACATTATTGCACCGGGATTTTATAATAAATAGCAGCTGTAGTCAATAACAATATGTTGCTGATAAATAGCAGCCTGTTTAAATAGCTATTTCACCACAGCAAGAAATTACCAACCGGTAGAACCTCCTTCAACTTTTAATAGCCTTAACTTTACTGGAGTTAACAAACTAACCTGCTAAACAAAACAATTGAAGTTGGGCTGTTCTGGCTTGCAACAAAATAATATTCACTTTATTTTTAAAAAATGATTTCAACATTACTGATTATTGTTTTTGTATTAGGTTATACTGCCATTGCCTTTGAGCATCCTTTGCAAATAAACAAAGCTGCTTCGGCTTTAATAACCGGTGTGTTATGCTGGACAATTTATATCCTGCAGAGTGAAACCACAGAAATTGTAAGTGAAGAACTGCTGCATCATTTGGGGGCAATCGCTTCTATACTTTTTTTCCTCTTAGGAGCCATGACGATTGTGGAGCTGATAGACTCTCATGATGGCTTCGATATCATCACACAAAAAATAAAGACAACCAGTAAGCAGCAACTGTTACTGATTGTAACAGCACTTACATTTTTTCTTTCAGCCCTGCTTGATAATTTAACCACTGCCATTGTAATGATTTCTTTATGCACAAAAATTTTAAATGAAAAAGAAGACCGGCTTTGGTTTGCAGGCATGATTGTAATTGCTGCCAATGCAGGTGGCGCCTGGTCGCCGCTGGGAGATGTTACCACCACCATGCTCTGGATTGGCGGACAAATCACTGCATTAAATATTATGAAGCAACTGATATTGCCAAGCCTGGTGGCAGCAATTATCCCCGCCATCATTGTGTCTTATCGTTTCAGCGGAAAAAAACTTACTGCCATACCTGAATCTGTCTGCACAGCAAAAGAAAAAAGGGATGGCAGAATTATTCTTTTTGCAGGAGTTGGATTTTTATTGTTTGTACCTGCCTTTAAAACAGTCACTCATTTGCCACCCTTTATGGGTATGATGCTTGCACTTGGACTGATGTGGGTACTCACTACCATCATTCATAAAAGCAAGAACCAGGAAGTGGCAGAAAAATATACCGTTGCAAAAGCTTTGCAAAAAGTAGATACGCCCAGTATTTTATTTTTCCTCGGAATTTTATTGGCGGTATCAGCCCTGCAATCTTACGGCTTATTAAAAGAGCTGGCAACTTTTCTCAGCAGCACTTTAAAAAATGATTACCTGATTGGTGTGGCACTCGGTTTACTTTCTGCCATTGTTGATAATGTACCGCTGGTGGCAGCATCACAGGGCATGTATGATCTTACTGCTTATCCCACCGATCATCCCTTCTGGGAATTTTTGGCACTCACTACCGGTACTGGTGGAAGTGCCGTCATCATTGGCACTGCAGCAGGGGTAGCCGTGATGGGTATTGAGCAAATTGATTTTATGTGGTACTTAAAAAAGATTGGCTGGCTGGCATTGGTTGGTTTTGCAGTAGGTGTGGCAGTGTTTCTTTTGCAATTGCAATTGGCGGGTTAGCCGTTATTGATAAATACATTTTTTTTGATTAGCCAGGATGTATAAAAAAATTGCAAAATCTTTTTTCGATTATTTTAAAAGCAAAAAAAAATTAAAAAAATAGCGCCGTAAAGAATTACGGCGCTTATAATAAAAACTTAACGGTTTCAAAAAATTGTCTCTTTGTTTATCAACAAATATTTTCAATTTTCGCCACAAAATAGAAAAAAGGGCAGTGTAAAGAATTACTCCGCCGCTACCTTAACATAAAACTTAACGACAAAAAATTTATAGTAAAAGTTTTAAAATGTGTCCCGTAAAGAATTACAGCGCTTATAATAAAACTTAACGATTTCAATTATTCTGCACCATCAGTCATTGCCCTTTGCACTGCATAGCCACCCACGTTTTTTCCTACTACTAATCCTGTTGCACAATCACTCTTGTAGTGAAGGCCGCCATACATTCTTGACATGGATGCTTCATTCGCCATTGCTTCATAAGCTGCTGCCCTGTCGGGAATGATATGCCCAAGTATTGCTGCCGCCGCTCCGCTAAATGTAGAGTGGCCGGAAATATAGGATGGAAAATTAGGCAGGCCGGTGGTGGTTTTTATCCGTGGGTCCATTTGCGATGGCCTTGGATTAAAATATTTATACTTTGTAGCCCAGCATATAATTGCCGCATCCATCAGGCTCATGTTCAGCAATGCCATATTTCTTGCCCACCTTACTTCACTGAAATTTTTTCCAATAAAATCATCCGCAGCAATTGTATTCCAATGGCCGGGTGGCGTGTAAGTAGCCACACCATCAGCCCAAAAATTTACGATTCTTATTTGTTCCCTGTTTATATTTTTTACAGTCTGGTATACTTCTTCCAATTCATCTTTCATCTGCTGGCTGCCTGTCAATGGCGGCGGGCCGGGAACAAGTGATACTGCAGTTAATGAATCAAATAAAAATGTTTTTACTTTTCCAAATGCAGGGAGCATGCACGGACGCTTTGGAGATTCCTGGCTGATCCATGGTATTTCTCCGCTTGCATTTGCAGTACTGTCTAATGCTGTCCACAATACCTGGTTGCCTGCAGCTGCACCGGCCCTATCGCCTCTTGCCCTGGTTACAAATTTTTGTGCTACGGCTTTGCCCAATGCTTCTCCTGCTTCAATATCACTACGCACATTTGCACCGGCAATGATCCTTGCTCTTTTATGCTCTTCTGCTTTTAACTGGATAAAATCCTGATCGCCGGGAAATAATAATTTCAACAGCTCCACCGAAACACCTTCCACCACTGCATCTTCAGAAGGATAAGAAGGCAGGTCTGATCTTGGAATCAATACCTGCAATGTGGAATCCACTTTGTATGGTGCCTTGCGGTTATAAAGGTTTTTGTAATACCATGCTGATACCAATGCATCATATTGTGCGGCGCTTATATATGCATAAGCCCTTGCAGCATATGGTGGATTAGAAAAAGGGAATTGAGGATAAGCCAATGGATTGGCGGCACTTGGTAATGGATAAGTTCCATCCGCATTTTGATAAGGCGGTAGGTTGTACTTTGCCACCAGCTCCCTCAAAATTTCATTCCAGCGAAGTACTGCACCGGCACTCCAGTATTTCACGATTTCTTTTTCATCATCGGTAATGTTGGCCTGAAAACTTTTTATTTCATTGATTTGTGCAATGTAGTCTGGTGCAGTGGTTGCAATTGGTGCAGCCACTGCAATATCGGCTGGAGTAGCCAACAGCACAGGTTTCCAGGTGCCGGCATTCAAATCAATATTGGTTGGATTCAGGGCAGCAGTATCATCAGTGCGGCCTATAATTTCTTTGCTGCAGGACCCTATCATTAAAATGATTCCGGAGATGGCTATAAGAAAGAATATTTTTTTCATGGTGTTTATTTTTTAGCAGGTTTAGCAGATGATGATTTTTTGGGTTTAAAATTTAGCACATAAAAAATACCTCCATAAAAAGCAGTGGCCTGGCCTACATTTCGTCCGCTTACAGTGGTGTTGCCGCCGCCAACTAAAAAGAAGTTATGCTTTGCGGTTACGGTGTATTTAAAATTAGCCCCAATTGTAGTGGCATTCATTTTATTGCTGGGGAAAGGCATGTTATTCCGGCTAATGTCAAAGCCACCCAGCGTTGTCCATTTGTTCAGCACAGCTTCAGCAATTAATTTATCACTGCGGTAGCCAGCACGAAAATTAAAATTTGATGCGTCAGGCATTTCCACTTCATTACTCAATATGAGGTGGTCTGTATAATAAGAATTGCGGTCAATTTTTATATTATCCCTTGCCACATAAGTGACAGAAGCGGTGGCAAACAAATGATTCACCTGGTAGTCAACCATCAGCCTTGCAGAAGCAGATTTGCTGTGCAACCCAATTGCCATCGGTAAAAAATCTGCTACATAATTCGTTAATGGAAAAGACACACCACCAATCGTGTACAAAGAGAAAGTACCATTTCCAATTTGTTTTTCGATGGGCATCCATTTTACAAACAGGCTCAGATCCTGCACGCCCTGCATGCCATGCAAAGTGCCTGCTGAGGCTTTGGTTTTAATGTACGGTACAGAAAACAACACATTGAGTTTAGTGGTAACACCATAAGCCCCCATGAGTGAATAGCTTTGGGTGGATATGGTACCCAGGTTTGCATTATCCCTTTTCAATGTGCCTTCCCAGTAATTTTTCCAACTGCTGTAGCTGTACATGGGGCCAAAGCAAAGTTGTTTTTTCTCCATCATGATGGCATCCATATCTGTTTGTGCAGTTGCTGTATGATTACCTGCAAGCAAACAAAAGATGATGATAGATATGTGAATTTTTCTTTTCATTTTTCGTTTAGGTTTTTAGTTTTGGTAAATCGCTGAATTAATTTTTTTCTAATTTTAATTTTCCCAGAATAAATGTGCCTACTTTTTTACCATACTCATGACTAACCAGGCAGCTTGGGTGAAAATGGATACCACCATAAAATCTGGCCATATTATTTTCATCGGCAGCCTGGCGGAAAGAAGTGAACGAACGGTTGGCAATACCAAATTCCAGTTCGCTGGTATCGGTGTAATGAAAGTTGTCTCCGTAAATTTTTGTCAATGCCTCTGCAGCAGCAGAACTTACCGTGCTGTGGCCGCAGGTATATTCAGGAAAAGGCGGTGTTTGCAAATAGGGCCTCCATTCAGGATCAATGTATTTGTTGATCACTGTTTCCGGCCTCACCATATTGCTGCGGAATTTTTCATCCCAACATTGAATGAATGCATCAAACATACAGATAGAAGTAAGTGTGTAAGCCGCTACTGTTTTTCTAAAATTTGCTTTTACATTCATAGATGCTATGCCAACAATATTCATCCAGTGTCCGGGAGGAGAAAATTTTTTGGTGATGAACATTACATGCCCTGCCACATTCAGTTTACCACCCAGGTCATCCCAGAATTCAGCAATGTGTTTTTGTTCGGCTGTCAAACTATCCACTCCATTTTTTACCGCCATTACCTGCTGGTAATAAGCCCCGTTTTTATCCTTGATATTAAAGGGAATTGGCCTTGGTGGCATAAACTGGCTGGCACTGTCCATAACAATCGTTCTGATCTCCTGCCAGTGTGGTTCAAGGGCGCTGGAATATGCTGGTGGCGTAGGTATCCAGCGGCCGGGTGTATCCGTTACTGTATATCTTGACGCACTTCTTGTTTGGGCATAATTATCTTTTTTGCTCCAGGCCAATATGGCTTTGCCAATGGTATCTGAAAATGCTACTGTGTTGTTGAACATTTCATCAGGCATGCCCTGCTGCTTTGCAAAATTTTTCAGGCTGTCAATATATTCCTTCATGCTCCCTTCAGGAAAAGTTACTGCTTCGCCTACCTTGCAAAAGGCCAGCAGGGCAGCAAATTCATAATCCACTTTTTTTGCAGTATCCGCCTTGGGCATGGTTTCCAGGCCATTTATCTGTCCTGCCAAAGAATTATATTCTTTAGGATAACCGGCTGCGATACATTCGTAAGCAGCAATGTTGGCATAAGTATAATTGCGGCTTGCAACAATGGGTGCAAAGCCTACATGCTTTACTACTTCGTTCAATTCTTTTACCGTTTTGCAATAGGTAAAAGTATTGTCGCCAAAATAAGTTGGTTTCACTGGTTGATTTTTACAACCGGTTATCAATAGCAACAAGGCTACTGATGCAGATAAAATTTTCATACTAAAATAAATGAATGTTGGCAGTGTACAGTTATTGTACAGCCTTGTGAAAAAGGCAGGTTAAATGATGGAGGCAGCATCGGGAGGCTGCTCTACTGTATTGAAGAAATGTTTGTTTTCAACTGGGGTATTGTACAATATAAATGATGTGTTGTGTACGGAGATAATTGCACCGGAAGTAAGTTGCTGGAGTTCTTCAAACTCACTTAACAATTTTTGAAAAGATTTATTTTCAGAACCAGATTTCTTTTTGTTGTTGTCCTGCTGAAAATCGTGGGCAAATTTAGCGTAGTCATTTTTTGATTGCTCAATTTGCATTTTTGCTTTGTTGGGAATGCAGAGCATTTCCAGGTTGCCATTGGAGATGCGGCACTTTACATACTTATATTTTACACCATCAATTTCCACTTCGCCATCAATGCGCTTAAAGTCTTTCGTGTCTGTGTAGTAAGGTAAGTTGGTTGGCTGTTTGATACAAATCAAATCAGCATCATTATATTCCTGTGTGTCCAAAGCCAATTCCAGAGCGGCATCCGACTTATTTGCCATTACATTATATACCAGTTGATACCCTACGATATTGAAGGTAAAAATGGCTAATAATAATATGGCAGCTAGTTTTTTCATTTGTTAGCAGCTGCAATGTAGCCGATTTTTTTATAAAATTTCAAAAAGGGAAATGATTTTTTTTTGAGCAGGAAGCTACAAACGGTTGCGGAGGAATTGTTTGAAGGGAGGATTGGGTAAATGGATCGTGGGGGGTTTTAAAAGTAATAATGTTGGCTTCTTAATTGAAAGAAGAAGTTAGTGAAGAAAATAAAATAACAACCTGGTATACATTTTATCAACAAAGAAAAAGATAAGCTGTTTGGACGGGGATTTAGGTGGATTAAATGGATTCTGGAGCTTTTGGAAGTTTGGAGTTATAATGAGCAGGTCATAAGTTGCACCTCTCCCGATAATTTCGGGAAACTCATGACAGTGTTGTTGCTGTTGAATGTGATGCCATGAAATAAAAAAAGTACAAGAGTGCGACGCAACTATGATGAGTAAAGATTCAAAAGCTTGTCCCAAAATAAAAAACCGGCTCAAAGCCGGTTTAAAAATATCATTCAATTTATCTTATTGAAAAGTAGCCCTCACCCTCACTTTATCCTTCACCATTTCTCTCAGCTCATCAGCAATCGCATTGGCATCCAATCCAATTTCATTGTACAGTTGTTTTGGTGTGCCATGCTCTACCAGCCTGTCGGGGATACCCATTATTTTTACATCGGCTTTGTAGCCATGCTCATTCATAAACTCTAAGATAGCGCTGCCAAAACCTCCTACTACCGTACCATCTTCTATTGTAATTATTTTATTGAATTTGGCAAACACTTCATGCAGCATGGTTTCGTCAAGCGGCTTTGCAAAACGCATGTCGTAGTGAGCAGGATTAATGCCTTCTGCCTTTACATCACGGATAGCACTGGCCGCAAAATTACCGGGGTGGCCAAAAGATAATATCGCCACTTCTTCACCGTCTTTCAGTTTGCGGCCTTTGCCTATTTCAATGGCTTCAAACGGTGTTCTCCATTCGGGCATCATGCCTTCACCCCTTGGATAACGGATCACAAAAGGGTTCTGTGTGCTGTCTAACTGTGCCGTGTACATCAGGTTGCGGAGTTCCTTTTCATTCATCGGAGCACTTACAATCATGTTGGGGATACAGCGCATGTAAGCAATATCATAACAGCCATGATGTGTTGGGCCGTCTTCACCTACCAGGCCGGCACGGTCCAGACAAAATACTACGGGCAGTTTTTGTATGGCTACATCATGTATCACCATGTCGTAAGCCCGCTGCATAAACGTAGAATAAATATTGCAGAACACCCTCATGCCCTGTGTGGCAAGTCCGGCACTTACGGTAACGGCATGTTGCTCACAAATGCCTACATCAAAGGCACGGTCGGGCATTTTTTCCATCATGTATTTTAGGGATGAACCGCTTGGCATGGCTGGCGTAATGCCCATAATATTTTTGTTCATTTCTGCCAGCTCAATAATGCTGTGACCAAACACATCCTGGTATTTTGGTGGCTGTGGAATATCAAAAGTTTTCTTTTGTATTTCGCCGGTTACTTTATCAAACAATCCCGGTGCATGCCACTTGGTCTGGTCTTTTTCGGCCAGTGCATAACCCTTACCCTTTACCGTCATGATGTGTAAAATCTTAGGGCCGGGTATATTTTTTAAATCCTGTAAAGTATCAATTAGTTTGGTGATGTTGTGCCCGTCGATGGGGCCAAAATAGCGGATACCAAAAGCCTCAAACAAATTAGACTTACTGGTAACAGCGCCTTTAATTCCGTCAGCAATTTTATGCACCACTTTTCTGCTGAGGTTTTTACCGGCAGGTAATTTGCCCAGCACATTCCATACTTCGTCTTTTATTTTATTGTAAGTGGGCGAAGTGGTGATGTCGGTTAAATATTCTTTTAATGCACCAACGTTAGGGTCGATGCTCATACAGTTATCATTGAGGATTATCAGCATATCACTGTCGGCTACCCCAGCATGATTCATGGCTTCAAAAGCGATACCTGCGGTCATAGAACCGTCACCGATAACAGCAATTGATTTACGGTCTTTTTCACCTTTGTATTTTGCTGCCATCGCCATCCCAAGTGCTGCACTGATAGAAGTGGAAGAATGCCCCACGCCAAAAGTATCGAACTCACTTTCGCTTCGTTTGGGGAAACCACTAAGCCCGTTGTATTTTCTGTTGGAAGGAAAAATGTCCCTGCGGCCGGTTAATATTTTATGGCCGTAAGCCTGGTGGCCCACATCCCACACCAACTGGTCGTAAGGTGTATTGTACACGAAATGCAATGCGACACTCAATTCCACCACACCCAGACTGGCCGCAAAGTGGCCACCATACACACTCACTACATCA